>JAFDXS010000034.1 GCA_018267795.1 Bacteroidota bacterium
ATGGGTGTTATTCATCTTTTTAAAGGTATTCGTTTTTTCGTATTTGCCATCCTGTGCGCAGGCACTTAGCTGCATGGCAGATAATAATAGCAGAATTGTTACTCTCAGTGTGTGATACATTATTTTCAAATTTACCATAATAAATACGGTCGAACTGCTGAAATGGTTTACAGCAGCGACATAAGGGCTTGATTTTAACATGGTTTTAGAAAATATATAGCAGATTTCTAAAAAACTTTTTGAAAATCCACCTGCTTATCTAATTTTGCGCCCGGAGAGATGGCAGAGCGGTCGAATGCGGCGGTCTTGAAAACCGTTGACTGTCAAAGGTCCGGGGGTTCGAATCCCTCTCTCTCCGCTGAAATGTAAAACCCACGCTTTTGCGTGGGTTTTGTCGTTTTGGGCTGTTATCCCTTACAACCGTTAAATAAAGAAAACTTAATATAATATCTCGTCTTTCTTTGTCTATGTTTACGAACACTTGATTAATAATTATTATTTTAGATATATCAAAAAAATATTCAATATCATTGTCTCATCTTTCACTATAAAACATATCAAAATGGAATCAAACAATCAGCCACTTACAAGTACTTTCATTGCAGAAGACGGGTTAAAAATATTTTACAGAAACTGGAAATCTGATCAACCTAAAGCTATTGTCGTTATTGCCCACGGATTTAATTCGCATAGTGGATACTATCAATGGACAGCGGAACAGTTAGTTGCACAGAATTATGAAGTGTATGCGATTGATTTTCCGGGACGAGGAAAATCAGATGGCGAACGGTATTATATTGCCGACTATAATGCATTTGTAACTGAACTTAATAAGCTGGTGGACATTGCACAGGCGAAGCATCATAATTTGCCAACATTTTTATTAGGACATAGTGCAGGCGGTGTATTGTCGGCTATCTATACTTTAGGCTACCAAAACAAATTGAGTGGATTTATTTGTGAGAGTTTTGCATTTCAGGTGCCAGCACCTGATTTTGCACTTGCGGTTTTGAAAGGATTAAGTCATGTTTTTCCTCACGCACATGTAGTAAAATTGAAAAATGAAGACTTTTCACGTAATCCGGAAGTAGTAGATTTTATGAATAACGACCCTCTTATTGCCCACGAGGTACAGCCAACTAAAACCATGCAACAACTTGCACTTGCTGATGAAAGAATAAAGTCGGAAGTATCTGCAATTACACTTCCGCTCCTCATCCTGCACGGCACGGCTGATAAAGCCACTAAACCGAGCGGAAGCCAGTATTTTTTTGACAACGTTTCATCAGAAGATAAAACACTGAAATTTTATGAAGGGTATTATCACGATTTGCTAAATGATATAGATAAGGAAATAGTAATGAACGACATTTTAGATTGGCTAAATTTCAGAACAAAAAGATAAAAGCACCTATCAGGTGCTTTTATCTTTACTTTTTCGTTGGGTTAAAGATAGTCGGGGTAATCACGCCAATCTGCATAAGAAACCCTAATTGATCCGATTGAAGCCATGCGTGTACAGCTTTGCCATTGGCAAATTCATAAATGCCGATGGCGCTGTTTGAAAGTTGTTTCTGCGTGGGTGAAAACCCACGAAAGGGATGTTTGAAAGTTCCGGTCCATGTCCAGCGCACTACTACTTTGTTTCCGTCTGCAATTAGGTCATCAATATTCCATTGAATATCCGAAAATGCAGAAATAATAGAACCAACGGTTTCTTTAAAACCCTCAGGCCCTTTTTCTCCTTGTATTCCAACGTAGCTATCGTCAATTACAGTGCCGAGTTGATCTAAATGCCTATGATTCAATAGCTCGGTATAAAGTGTGCGGATCGCCTCTTTGTTAGATGCAGTTTGTGTAGTTCCCATTGTTTGGTTGTCAGTTTTAATAGTGGGTGAATCTGAATGAAAGCTTTTTGCAACACTGCAAAAGCTGATTGCAATACCTATGCAGGTAGCAACAATTGGTTTAGAAATGTTGGTCATGTAGTTTGCGTTTTTATTGTTTTATTACGCAAAACTAGAACCCTTCTAAACGCTGGTATTGTACAGAATCATTGATTTTACCAAAAACGGCCAGAGTTAAAGAAATCAACGGGAGCCTGGCCTGTAAACCGTTTTACATTTCTTATAAAATGTGACTGATCAAAATATCCTGCCCCATGTGCCGCATGCATCATGTTTTGTGAGGTTTGATATAGCGTCACGGCATTTCGAAACTTTACTATTGAAGAGAAATGTTTGGGGGTAGTGCCTGTAATCCTTCTGAACCTTTTTTCAAAAGCATCCAGGCTCAGAAATACTGAATTCGCCAATTGTTTTATGTCCACTAGCCCTTTGCTGTTTTTTATGCATTGAATAGCTAAGTGCACGGGTATGTCTTGTTCTCTGTTTGCCAATAATCTTACCAGGAAATTTTCGACTATCTCAATCTTCTGCACGTCGGTTGAGACCTCATGAAGCCTGTCTTCAATTTCAGCAACCGCTGCCATTGGTAGTAAATTATCCAGGGATGTATATGTGCCATATAGTTCGTGCAAGGGGTGTTTAATGAGGGATGCAGCGCCTGCCTCATTAAAAATTACCAGCAGTGTCTTTACTCCCTTCGCATACCTCACATGCCTCACAGAACCCGAAATGCCACTTATAACAGAGCATGTAGCAGTTTCCGGAAAATTGAAGCAGAATGCCATTACAATAGAGGTGTCAGGCAGCAATTTATTTTCCATATCCTCTGTCGCTTCTATTATTAAGAAGTTACGGATAAATGGCTGCAATGAAACTGAAGGTCTATAATGTGTTGCGTTCATATATGCAGGATAGACAGTTACAAGCAACCAAAAATAGCAGGCATTTTAAATATCTGAATTTTGAGTTCATTATTGGCCTATTAGCAAATGCAAATATGTGCGAAGCTGTAGTTACTTGATCTCTATCCACACTGGTGCATGGTCACTGCTTTTTTCCCAACCACGCACATTTCTATCTACCCCCGCCGAAATAAGACGTTTATCCATTTGGTCATTCAATAGAAAATGATCTATGCGCAATCCCGCATCCCGTCCATACGCATCACGGAAGTAATCCCAAAAGGTATATATCTTCTCATCCGGGTGGAGCTTTCTCAATGCATCTGTCCATCCCTGCGATAGCAACCCATGAAAAGCCGCCCGCGTTTCCGGCCTGAAGAGTGCATCATTTACCCAGCGTTCAGGTTTGTAAACATCTAGGTCAGTAGGCATTACATTATAGTCGCCGGTCAGCACAACGGGTATATCCATTTTAAATAAACTGGCCGCATGCGTAGTAAACCGCTGAAACCAATTCAGCTTATAGTCAAATTTGGGTCCCGGTGCAGGGTTACCATTTGGCAAATAAAGACAGCCCACCAGTATGCCGTTTATTTCAGCTTCTATATATCTGCTATGCAGGTCTTCAGGGTCACCGGGCAGTACACGCCGCTTCTCTGTTATTGGGCCTACTTTCGAAAGTATTGCTACACCATTCCAGCTTTTCTGCCCATGCCATATTGCCTCATATCCTGCATTTTGTATCGCTTCCAAAGGAAACTTTTCATGTGGCGCTTTTAACTCCTGCAGGCAGGCGATGTCAGGCTTCGTTTCTTCGAGCCAGCGCAGCAATACAGGCAGCCTGCCATTTACACCGTTCACATTATATGTTGCTATCCTCATAAGACTAGTATGTATCTTACAATAATATTAAAATCAAACGACATTAATGATGTAAAATTACCGCATTCACTAATTGCGTAAATTCGTAATGCCAACGTTCTCTTATGCAACAGTTAACAGCTCATTTCCTGCAAACGTTTCTTATTACAGTGCTTAGATACTTTATTATTGCCGGAGCAGCATTTTTTATCTTTTATAAGCTCTTCTTATCCCGCTTCAGCAATAATAAGATTCAGAAAAGACTGGCACAGAAAACAGATTTTTTTCGCGAGATAAGTTATTCTATTCTTTCTACTTTGGTCTTTGCTACTATCGGCGTATTACTAATCTTCACTCCTTTAGTTAAATATACGTTGCTGTATAAAAATATACATGCATATCCATTATGGTGGATGCCCGTCAGTGTTATGCTGGCGTTGGTTATACATGATACCTATTTTTATTGGATGCATCGCCTCTTGCACAATAAGCGCATATTTAAGCACGCACATTTAGTACACCACATGTCTGTCAATCCTTCTCCATGGGCTTCCTATTCGTTTCATTTCCTTGAGTCTGTCATCGAAGGTGCTATTCTTGTAGTTGTTGCATTGGTGCTACCTATGCACCTCATCAGTCTTTTATTATTTATTATAGCCGGCTTTGTTATTAATGTGTACGGCCACTTGGGTTACGAGATAATGCCTCGAAAGTTCCGCGAGTCTTTTTGGTTCCAGGTATTAAACACTTCGGTGCATCATAATATGCACCATAGCAAATTCAAAGGTAACTATGGCCTTTACTTCCGCGTATGGGACCGACTAATGAAAACAGAGCATCCCGACTATGTAAAGGAATACGATCGCGTTCAGGAGCAGCGTTTTGGCGAAAAAGAAATGCTTATGAAAACAGCATAAAACAATAGCAATCCTATTGACTATCCAGTGTTTTTAGAAAAGCCACTAGTTCATCACATTCCTTTTTGCTAAGGTTCAATTTGTCAAATGGAAGCGTCTGGTTTTCTATATGCATATCCAACCCCGCACCGCCACCTTTATTATAAAAATCTACTACTTGCTCCAGTGTAGCAAATGCGCCATTGTGCATGTATGGAGCTGTACGCGCGGCATTCCGTAGCGTTGGTATTTTGAAGGAATGTTTTAATGATGCCACTCTTATTATATTGTATCTGCCCATATCGCTATCCAGTGTATTATCATTGGCACCTGCGGGCACCCCTATCACCTCGGTTTCCATCCTCATATATCTTGGTGGTAGCGTACCATTAAATAGCGGCATATAGTGGCAGGTACCACATTTTGCTTTCCCCATAAACAAGTTAAACCCCCTTATCTCTGTTTCATTCATGGCGGTTCTATTGCCACGCATATAAGTATCAAACCTGCTGTTAAGTGTAGTAAGGCTTCTTATATAAGAGCCTATAGCATTCATCACTTCAGAGGTGTCAATATTACTTCTGCCAGCTTTTGGGAAAGCCGCGCTAAATAATTTCCGGTATTTTTCATCTTTCCACAGCAGTTTTATAGCCTTATGCAGCGACCCATGCATTTCATCCGGGTTTTGCACCACGCTTATCGATTGTTCCTCCAGTGTATTTACTCGCAAGTCATAAAATTGTGCTGCCTGTAGTGCTGCGTTTAGCAGGGTAGGGGTATTTCTTCTTAGCGGCTTATCACTATTGATTGCTGTATTTTTTACCAGGCCATCTGTAAAGGCCTTCTCCGGTTGATGGCAACTTTGGCAGCTTCTCGTACCAGTCCCGGAAAGCATAGGGTCTGCAAATAGCTTTTTGCCCAGGGCTATCTTTTCTTTTGTTATATAGTAGCTTTGGTCTGGTATATACGCGTTTACATTATATGCGTCGGTATCAAACAGTGTTCCCGCGTCTTGATTCAGCAACCTGTTATAGGTAATCACAGGCATGTTCATCCTCACTTTCAAGTCATTTATACCGGCACTTATCGGGTTAGCATATTGAGTAATGAATGTTGCTCTGTCAAATGTATTGAAGTCGGTATGCTGTTTTAGATAGTTAATTGCATCATCAATTTTCTCTCCAATTTGTTCCGTGTCCTTATCCCCTATATAGTAGTTAAGTACAGTTTTCATGCTTTGCAGGCTCGCAACACATTCCCGCATGCTGTTTTGAGATAGTGCATTGTCAAAGCCTGTTATACCAAGCGTTATTATTCTAAACATTTCAAGCTTCGTAGCATCAAATACTTGCCAGTTTAGTAGCGCTATGTTATTAAGGTAGCTACGGTATTGTTCGCAGGCTACATCTAGCCCCTTCAGTTCAGCTATTAATTCCTTTTTTTTAGTGCTGTCGTATAGGGGGTACAGGTATGTTTCCATTACTTGTAGCCCCGCCGGTGCCAGTACTTGTGCATTTACTTCCACTTCTTCCACTGGTGGCCCATTTACAAATCGTGATACAACCGGTGAGAAGTATTCTGTAGCCCATTCTATTTTTTTATAAGCAAGCCGTGTGTTTAAAAAGAGCTTTTGCAGCTCTTCGTTGCTGGCGCCTTGTTCTATTGCAAATTGCAGTTTGTCTTTAGTCCTTGCAAAATCGTCAATTTGCTGTAGTAAGTTCTGCGCAATAATCTTCTCAGGTGCAGCTGTTTGCTGTTTGCAGGAAAATAGCAGGTATCCTGCCACCATTATCAATATCCCCGATATAAGTAAAGATTTCTTCTTCATTAACTAAAATCATCTAAAGGGCAACTCTTGTTGCCCTTTAGTGTATGTTTATTGTGTTTGTTGTTTACTGTTTCGTCGCTTAGAAATTGAAAGCATTCTGCAGTGGATTAGCATTCTTGTCGCGATCAGTAAGCGGCTGCAGTCCCCATCTTTTTTCTATGAAGGAAAGAATACTTAGTGTTTCATATTGTGTATGATCTATATAACCCTGCTTTGCAAAAGGGGAGATGATAATAGCAGGTACACGTGTGCCAGGGCCCCATTTATCTATAGTTGGTGGTGTCACGTGGTCCCAGAATCCGCCATTTTCATCATAGGTTACTATTATCACGGCATCTTTTCCATTAGGACCGTTCAGCACATCATTTATCAGTTCTATAGTGTGTTTTTCACCGGCATTCAGCGCAGCATATCCCGGGTGTTCATTATTTAAGCCCAGTGGCTTTACAAATGAAACACTTGGCAGTGTACCGGCCTGTGCAGCAGCTATAAAGTCTGCTTCATCTTTCAGGTGGTCTTTTTTAGCCTGTGTACCATCAGCGTATTTAGCAAAATAGGCAAATGGCTGGTGGTGAAACTGGAATGTAGCAGCCGGGTTACCTGCCAGCGCATCATTCCATCCGCCTGAGTACCAGGCCCAGCTCACGCTTTTGTCGCTCAGTCTGTCACCTATAGTAGGCATTGTTTGGTTAGGCACCAGCGTAGCTGCGCTCGCAGTCGATGGGTGAGGGGCGTTCACTGTAAAGCTTGTATTTACTACATAGCCATCAGGTGTCACAGCGCCATCTTTTATCAGTTTGCCCGAAGCATCTACCTGGGCCACCATGCTCGATGGCGCTCCCGGGAACACTGGGCTTGCAGCTGCTACCAGCCATATATGGTTCAGGAAAGAGCCACCAAATGCGCTATGGTAAAAATTATCGCATAGCGTATATTTCTGTGCCATTGGCAGCATTGGCAGCATGCTTGTTTTATAGTATCCCTGCGATAGCCCTGCAGATGTATTGTATAGTGCATACTTGTCCATTTTGCCGCCATCTATCTGCATTTGCTCCTGGTAGTAGCGGTGCAGTACATCAGGTGTTTCTTGGTCGGCAGATACGTACTGGTCTATATTGAAGTAAGTATTAGGCAGGTTGGTAGGGAATGCCGTGCTTCCGCTTATTGCTGGCAGGTAAGTGTATGGTTTGCCTGCAGAATCTAGTTGCGTAGTGTTTGCACTTGTTGCATTTTGCAATCCATTTGCTCCTGCAAATTGCCCGTAAAGATTGTCAAAACTGTGATTTTCCAGGTAGATGACCACTACGTGATTCACTTTTGCCATCCCGTCTGTCGAAGAATTCGAAGAATTGTCCGATTTCTTACAGGCAGCAAAGGATACGCTTAAAAGCAACACTCCCATAGCCTTCGCAGCTAAAGAATTCGTTTTTAAATGTTGAAAATTGATTTTCATGAGAGTACTGTTTTTTTCGTCTGTTAAAAAGTAATATGCAAAAGACGAACTCTTATATGAACGGAATATTAGAGTTAGGTAACCTTATTATTAAGCATGTTAAGGGAACTGTTATACAGGAATAAAGTTTTATTTTTAAGGTAACTTTTAAGTTTATGTCTATTATAAAGCCAATACACCTGCTTATCGCTTTCCTGCTAGAAGTGGCCATGCTTTTTTGCCTGGGGTATTATGGCTTCCATTCTAATATGGGTAATACTGGCGAATTCATTTTAGGCATTGGTCTGCCGATAATAGCCATAGTCTTATGGGGATTTTTAGCTGCTCCTAAAGCTAAGCGTCGCTTGCCGTTCCCTTATCTCATCGTGTTCAAATTAGTGTTATTTCTCCTCACTGCATTGCTGCTTTATAAAAGCGGTCAACCAAAGTGGGCGCTTGTTTTTGCAGTTATTGCCATTATTTCAGAGTCACTTGAAATCATATTCAGGGATAAGCATACTGCTGAAGAAAGCAGGGGCTAACTTCCTATCCGCATAGCACTAATATCATTTCCTTCATAAATGATATTAATCACGATTTTCATGATACTCGTCACAAAGTATTGCTTGGCTATAGAAGACATTTGCCTTAACCTATTCGCTCTATAGGGCTTTTGTAACATTTGTACCTGACCACTTTTTTACTGCTTGCTACCTTTGTTCTTGTCAGGTTTAGATCCTTAGAACATGAAAAGTTTATTAAAATACAAGCTTACTATTCTGGGTGCTATTATTGGCGCCATTGCTGGCTACGCATATTACCACTTTGTTGGTTGTGCCAGCGGTAAATGCCTTATTACATCCAGGCCGCTTAATAGCACTGCTTATGGTGCTCTGATGGGTGGCTTGTTATTTAGTTCATTTAGATCGGCAAAAGATCTGGCAAAAAAAAGTAAATAAAACAATCGTAATAATTATGGCTAACAAAACAATAATAGACGTCAGGACCCCGCAGGAATTTATGGGTGGCAACGTTGCCGGAAGCATTAATATACCTTTAACCGAGCTTCCTGATAGGATCAGTGAGATAAAAGAAATAAAGCAACCCATAGTGCTTTGCTGTGCAAGTGGTACCCGCAGCCGTCAGGCAGCAATATATTTGCTTGGCAATGGCATTGAGTGCGAAAATGGTGGTAGCTGGCTTGATGTAAACTATATGATGAACAATTAAAAAACGCATAATGATAGGATTAATAAAGAGGTTATTCGGCTCAGCTCCTAAAACTGATTTTAAGGAGTTGATGCAAAACGGCGCAGTCATTTTAGATGTCCGTACAGATGGAGAATATAAAAGCGGCCATATAAAAGGTTCCGTAAATATTCCCCTGCAGGTGTTAGGCAATCACATTTCGCGCCTTAAGAAAGATAAGCCTATTATCACTTGCTGTGCTTCAGGTATGCGTAGTGCTTCGGCAAGGAATATTTTATTGTCAAAGGGCTTCACGGAGGTGTATAATGGCGGTGGCTGGTCAGGCCTGCAGAGTAAAATCATGTAACTATATTTTAATTTCAATCAATATATTATGAGGCTCTTATTTGTATTGCTTACTGTCGCGGCCATGTCCTTTAGCAGTTGCAGCGATGGGCAGGATAAAAAGACAAATCTTACGGCTACAGAGTTTGCTGAAAAGATGAAGTCGCTCCCGGCAGCAAATATTGTGGATGTCCGGACCCCGGAAGAGTTTGAAAAAGGACATATTGCGAATGCCTTAAATATTGATTGGAACGGCGATAATTTCGAACAAAAGATTTCATCACTCGATAAGTCTAAGCCGGTATTTGTTTACTGTCTTAGCGGTGGTAGAAGTGCTATGGCGGCAGAGGTGATGAGGGGCAAGGGGTTTAAAGAGGTATTTGAGTTGAAGGGCGGTTTCATGAAGTGGCGTGCAGCCAGTCTGCCGGAAACTACCGATACTAAGGCCGCTTCGGCAGGTATGAGTAAAGCGGAGTTTGATGCTTTATTGAATACTGATAAAATAGTATTGGTAGATTTCTATGCAGATTGGTGCGCCCCTTGCAAAAAGATGAAACCTTGGCTCGATGAGATTGCAAATAATAAAAGTGAGGCAGTTATCGTCATCAGGATTAATGCAGATGATAACGCACAATTATGCAGAGCACTAAAAATAGATGCCTTGCCGTACCTGCAGATATATAAAAATAAAAAGCTCACATGGTCACACTCCGGCGATATTACTAAAGAACAGTTATCCGCTCAGTTACCATAAACATATCATTTCCTCTTTTTTATATTGCATAGTTATTTACTAATACCTTAACAATTAATAAGTTAACTTTAGTATTCAGCTTGGCGCAATTTCCCCCTGATTTCCATTTTCTCCCACGCTTTGGGCGCTTATGAATGTTGCTGGTTCTCTGCACATCCTGCCTATTTTTTTAGTTAATTATTTTTTATGTTCATTATTATTTTTTTCATTGCCTTATGGTATTTGTCATTGTTTTCTCAAACATTTTTCCAGCATAGATACGCGGCGCACGGAGCTTTCAGCATGAGTAAGGGCTGGGAACGTTTCTTCTTTGTTATAGCTTACATCACTCAGGGTTCGTCTTATATGAGTCCTAAAACATATGGCATCATGCATCGTCTGCATCATGCATATACAGATACAGAACTGGACCCGCATTCCCCATCATTTTCAAAAAATATCTTTACTATGATGTGGCGTACACGTACCTTCTATAGGGATATCTTTAATGGTACTATGGAAGTAGATCCTAAGTTCACTAAGAATCTTCCTGAATGGGATGGGTTTGACAGATGGGCTAATTCAGGTACATCTCGGGCTTTGTGGGTTGCCCTTTACCTCGCTCTGTTTATTTTATTCGCAGCCTCCCCTTGGTTGTATCTTCTACTACCTGTCATTATTACCATGGGCGCTTTTCATGGGGCTATTGTCAATTGGTTTGCGCACAAGTATGGGTATAAAAACTACATACTTAAGAATACTTCGGAGAATTTATTCAGTGTAGATTTTCTTATGTTAGGAGAATCCTATCACAACAATCACCATAAATTCCCTTCCGCAATTAATTTTGGTAAGCGCTGGCACGAAATAGACCCTATATATCCGGTCATTCGCTTTCTTGC
>JAFDXS010000350.1 GCA_018267795.1 Bacteroidota bacterium
GGGCACTTATCTACCATTACCTGGCACTGCGACAATGGGAATACGCTTTTATTTACAAAGACATGGCCCTTCCGGCAATTGGGACACCTGAAAGTAAGCACCCCAAGCAAAAGAGGTCGCTTTTTTGTTGCTGACATAAAACTTGGCTATAAATTATAGAAAAACAGCCCAGGCTACAGACGCATCGGGGAGTAGGAAGGGATTAAAAAATACCAACTTACAAAGATGCTAAAACCTTCTATTGAAAGGTTTTTTCTGCTGAAACGATCTTCTGTTATTATTGCTGTTCCTGTCGTTGGTTTTAGTTTTTGCTTCTTTTACAGAAACTATGTTACCTAACAGGTATGTAGCGTCAATATTGTCAATAGCATCGTAAGCGCTATACTTATCAGCCATCTCTACGAATCCAAAACCGCGGGATTGGCCTGTTTCGATGTCCTTAAGTATTCTGACAGAAACTAATTCTCCAAATTCAGAAAACAACTTACGTAAATCATTTTCTGTAGTTTCAGGGCTCAGATTACCCACATATAGATTCATAACTTAATTTATACAATGTTGTAAATGATATTAATTCTGTGCTGACATCGTACCCCCTTAAAAAAGGGAGAAAGGGCAGAACCCTTACAATATACAACATTTTCATTTTTTTTAATTATATTTTTTACTGTAAATTAATAAAACCGCTAAAGGGAAGCGGTTTTATTAATTAAATCATTAATATTTAGTCGCTTATCTGCTTTTGGCAGATTTCTTTGAAGCCGTTTTTTTTGAGGCTGTACTTTTTCTTGCCGCGGTTTTTTTGCTGCCGGTGCTTTTTTTAGAAGCTGATTTTTTGGTACTTGATTTCCTGGCGGTTGATTTTTTAGAAGCTGTTTTCTTACTTGCTGTCTTTTTAGTAGCAGATTTCTTTGTCGCTGTTTTTTTAGAAGCGGATTTTTTTGTTGCAGATTTCTTAGTCGCTGTTTTCTTGCTGCTGCTCTTTTTAGGTGCAGCTGGCACTTTTTTGCCTTCTTTCCGTGCCTCTGATAAACCTATGGCGATAGCCTGTTTGGGGTTAGTTACTTTTTTGCCTGAGCGGCCGCTTTTTAACTTGCCCTCTTTCATTTCGTGCATTTCCTTATGCACATTTTCCTGAGTTGATTTTGAATACTTACGTGCCATAACATTGTTTTTGGGTTAGTAATGTTTTGATTAGATTTATATATAAACTTCATACCAATAGAAGAAATAATTGTAGTGTAAATTGCAACGATGAAATACCTTGTATGTCTGCTTGTTCTCCTGCCTCGCATATTGTTAGCACAAGATCACTCTACTGATATTGTTTATACTAAGACATTTGAAACTAAAGGGAGACAATGTGCAGATGCGATAGCTATAACGCGCGCATTCGCACAGGGTAACAGAATGGTATTCTTTCATTTGCGCAGCTATACAAAAGATAAGCTGGATGAAAGTATTGATACAAGTGCGTACGGATTTTATACTGTGAATGAAAATAGTGTATCGACGAAATGCGAATGGATTTACCAGGGGAGCAGGAAGAATGGATGTGTAGTGTTGAAGGGAGAGATTTCGTTTAGCTGTAAGGCAAATGAAATAGAGATGGAATTAAAGAAGCTGCATTACTATAAGTACTATTATGAGAATGGAGCATTAGTATTAAAGAATGAAGGCGGGTACCAGGAGCTGGATATGTGCAAGTATTGCAATGCCTCTGGTATGAAGATAGGGGAGTTTGTTCACGATAATTTTTTACGCATAGCTGCATCCTATGCGTCTTATCTTAAAGCCCATAATTAAGCTAAAGATTCAAAAGCATATTTAGCGCTGCTCCAGAATTCGTCCAGCAATAGAAGGCGCTGTTTGAAAAAAGAGATCAATGCAGGCCAATCTTCTTTTTTGTAAATATTCACTCCAGTCAGTGGTTTATATATCCTGCTTATAGGTTTGCCATATTCGTTAGCAGTTGGTGCCTCCCATGTCCACTCTTCCTGCAATGTATCATCCAGTATTCTTTTTAATTGCAAAAATTGTTCAAAGTACAGTTGCTGGATGCCTTCGTCAGAATGAGATAATAAAATACTTATAGTGGCGGTGTTATTGTCCGCATCCATTTTAAAACTGATATTGGAAATACCTGTTTTATAGTTTACCCAATTTACCTTAAGGCCTTCGGCAGAGGGGAGTGGTGCCATGTACTGACCGAAAGTAGTCCAGAAAGATTGTTTGAGTTTTGATGATTCCTGCGGTGTATACACAAAGTAAAGTTAATTATTGCTCCCGAAACAGAATGGTGGTATGATAGTATTATATTGTACAAAAAAATGACTATGGATATTATAATACAGTCGCCAGGATTTAAGGCAAGTGAATCATTAGAAAGCTATGTAAAAGAAAAGCTTAATAAACTGGATGAACATGATAGCAAAATAATACGTGCTGATGTAACCCTGTACCTGGGGCCGCAAAGTGAACCAGCTAATAACTATTGCGAGATACGCCTCGAAGTTCCCGGAGCTGACCATTTCGTTAAGAAAAACAGCACAACTTTTGAGCACAGCGTTGTGGAATCCGTAGAGGCCTTGCACAGAATGATACAAAAAGACAAGGACAGGAATATAGACAGAAGACGCACTGAAAATACTACCGCGGAATAATAAATTGTATCGAGATGTGAGTAGAGGAACTGCTGCTTTGCGCAAAGCAGCAGTTCTTATTTATTTAATTTGGTTCTCTTATCTTAGTAGTGTGTTTAAAATTATATGCCATGAGTTTCAAAAAGAATAAGAAATTAATTTTTATTGCTACGTTATGCCTTGCAATGGTAGCAGCGCAAACCTTTGCACAGAAAGAACATGACCACGACCATAATGAGAAGGCCAAAAATCTGAAAGTGTTGCCTAAGGATATGTCAATGGAAGAGATACATGATGTAATGAAAGGCTTTTCGAAATCGCTGGGTGTGCGCTGCGGTTATTGTCACGTTGCTCATGAAGTGGAAGGACAAAGGCCCAAAATGGACTTTGCCGCCGACGACAAACCTGAGAAGGAGGTGGCGCGTGATATGATGAAAATGGTAGAAGGAATAAATACGAAGTACCTAAGTAAAATGAAAATGGATGATCATGCGTTAACCCAGATAACTTGCGTGACCTGCCATAATGGTAAAGCGAAACCGATAACAAGTGTAGATTCGTTAATGAAAATGTAGTGTACACATCGCTAAAAAATATGCCCGGCTAATAGCCGGGCATATTTTTTATATCAATAAAAGAAACTATTGACTATGCGAATAATAAAATTAACATTCCTGGTTATGTGCCTTGCTATAGCGTCTTGCGGCAATAACACGGGACATAGCACACCTATTGA
>JAFDXS010000351.1 GCA_018267795.1 Bacteroidota bacterium
CTATTGGGAGTGTAGGCACTACCTACTATTATAGGCTTAAAGACTCATGTGAAACAAGTACGAATGTAGCATATACTTTACCTGATACTGTAGGTGCCGGCGACCCGCCATATGCAGCGTTGCCCTACGTTCAGGACTTTGAGAACTGGCAGAACTTCTGCGACTTAATGGACGTGCCGGGAAGTAACTGGAGAACTACACCAACTACCGGTGATGGCTCATGGCGCAGAGATGACCAGGGTTGTAGCTTCGGTGGCTGGACAAGTTCAGGATGTTATTTACCAGGCTCTTATTCATATACCGTAAATAGTTATAACCCATACACACAGGCGGCTTCAGGCTCACATTGCGCCCGTTTTCATAGTTCGCCTGACTATGGAGGTTATATACCTGTAGGTGGTGCGACCTGGAGCGGTACTATGGACCTGCATGTAGATTGCAGTGGTGCAGGAAATAAACTGCTCCAATTCTATTTTAAGAACCAGGTTCCCGATTGGATTTCAAGTGTAGAGGATTATCTAAATGACGATAATGACTCGCTGGATGTATTTATGTCAACTGATGGTGGTACAACGTTTACTCAATTATGGGGAGCAGATACTGCGCAGGAGTGGAAAAAAATACAGGTTCAAATCCCATCAACATCTGCCACAACAATAATAAGATTCCTTGCCAAGAGAAATGGTGGCGACCCTACTGGTTCTGGAGGCACAGAAGATCTAACCGATATAGGCCTTGATAACGTATTGGTAGCTCCTGCATGTACAGGTCTTGCAAGCGGCGGCTCAATAGACCCATCAGGCGAAATGAGCTCATGCAATGGTGCAAGCTATAATCTTAATATAACAGGTGTTGCACCGGCAGGTGGCCTTACCTATCAGTGGCAAAAGGCAACAACACCATTTAGTACATTCACAGATATCCCGGGTGAAACAGGTATCAGCTATAATACGCCACCTTTATTTGACAGTGTGCAATACCAGGTGGTAGTGACATGCCCATATACCAGCCCTGCGACTGTAATGACATCGGATATTACATCATTTGATGTGACGCCGATCCCTTATGCAGCTATCAACCTGCCGGCACCTGCCGGACCAGGATATCACTTCAGCTTTGAAAGCTGGAATGATCATTGCGCTACAACGGACCAACCGGTGGTAAGCGACGGTGCTACTGAAAGCAACTGGGCAAACTATCCGGCGGATGGCCAGAATACATGGCGCAGGGACGACCAGGGCTATAGCGCAGGCTGGAATTATCCTGATGAATACTCCCCATATGAGTACGCTCCTGTAGCATTTGACAGCAGCCATTCTGCCCGTTTATCTACTTACGATCACTATGGCTCAGGTATCCTGAGCGCACACTTATACCTGTTCCTGGATTGCAGTACTGTGACCGGTGTGAAAGAGCTGACATATTATACTAACATAGGACAAGTATCCTGGACTCAATCAGATACCATCTCGACCTGGCTATCAACCGATGGCGGGAACACATTTAGCTTACTTAGAAAAGATTTTAACGGAGATGGCACATGGAAATACTGCAATGCAAAAATTCCATCTAATTCAGCTAATACCGTAATAGACTTCAGGGGAACATTTGGCGATCCTAACTACAGTAATACAACAGGGCTGGGCCTTGATGATGTAAAGGTGCTATTGCCTTGTGATGGTAAACCTGTAGCAGGAAAACTGACAAACGATACAGTATGTAGCAATCAAGTATTTAAAACACAGCTGGAAGGTACAAGTGAAGTGGCTGGCCTCTTCTACGAATGGCAGGAGTCAACAGATAGTGTGACCTGGACAGACATACCTACTGATACTAATAAAATAGCTACAATCAGTTATACGGCCAATAGCTTCCTGCGTGTAATTGTGAAATGCACTAACTCGGGACTGGCAGATACAAGTAATGTGGCGAAGGTGATAATAAAACCATTCTACAGATGTTATTGCAATCCTGTAGCAGGTATTCAGTACACTGACCTTGAAGGGGCTATAGGTAATTTCTCCATAGTTAAATATTCAACACGAGATACCGTAATAGATCATACTACTACGCTGTTTCCGATAACAGATAACCCATGGGCAGACGAGCTGTACTATGGCGACCTTGCTTATCTGAACGGTTACACAAGCTTTATAGATAGCTTCCCGGCACCTACAGTAAATCCGGATAGCCTTTATGATTTCTATGTTACCGAAGTAGCACCGTTTAGCTCATTTGAGTCAGGCTATCCTATAGAAGTATACATAGATTACGATCATAGCGGAACCTTTGACCGGTCGACAGGAGAGCTGGTGCTTGATAAAACAGCGTTGTCTGCATCGCTGCCTACAGCTACTGATAGCGTGCGTGTACCACACGAAGCTATGTTGGGCTTAACAGGCATGCGCGTAATGATTGGTATCTATTACTCGAGCCCGCTTGACCCATGCGGAACCGGCTATGACAATAACGGTGAAATACGAGATTACCTGATAAGCATAGATTATCATCCATGTAATGCAGCGCCGAATGCAGGTACAGTAACCACTACTGACAGCATTATGTGCTTGGGGGGCTATACATTCACATTGACTGATACCACACATGAGCAACATGAGTCAGCCATAAGCTGGGACTGGCAATACTCACCTGATGGTGTAACATGGGGTACTATACCAGGCACTACTAAGCGTGATACGCTGACACAATTCTTTACTGCTACTACATGGTATCGCATGAGAATAGTTTGTCTCGCAGCGCATGATACTGCTTATTCAAACGCTGTAAAAGTAAGGCGTGGTGAAGGCTTTGAATGTTACTGCTTTAGCGCAGCAACAGGTGGAAGCAGATATGACAGCAGCGATATAGGTGCCTTTACATTCGGCCCATTTGTAATGAACAGGAAAGGACCACACCTGCTGAACCCTGCGGCAACACATAGCCATACCAGCTACGTAGGCAACATACTGGACCTGTATGTGGATTCAACATACAACGTAGGGCTGTACCATGTGCTGAGATCGAAAGAACATGCGGATGCCAAAGTAACCCTGTTTATGGATTATAACAACAACCATAACTATGATGTGCCGGATGAAAGGGTGTGGACAGCTTATACATCATCAAGCGATTGGTATATTACATCTTCTATAAAAATACCGGATGTGGTAATATCAGATGTACCAACAGGTATGCGCCTGATACTGAACAATAATGTAGGCGCTAATGCAGCATCTGATGAAGGCTGTGGTGCATATACATCAGGCGAAACAATGGACTTTGTAGTGAGGTTTAATCGTGCGTGGACAGCAGGTGTGGGCAGCATAAGCAATATAGAAAACCTTATGATGTACCCTAACCCGAGCGATGGCAAATTC
>JAFDXS010000352.1 GCA_018267795.1 Bacteroidota bacterium
CCTTGTTTTGCCATCAGCCGCATCGTATCGCCTGGCACCATGCCTGTTGTATCGTCCCAGTAGGTATCCGTTGTTATCAGGTAGTCAGGATCAATGGTTTTCCTATTCATAAATTTTTCCAGGTCTTCAGCACGTACGCTTATTATTTCCTTCCCCTCTGCCTTGTAGCCTGCAAAGCGCTGAAACATGCAGGAGCAATGCATGTAGTTATACTTCGGCAAATAGAAGTATAGAAAGTCCTCCGTTGGCACTGCCGGATAATCCTTCTTGTTGAATTTATAGGCTATTATTCTATTGTCTTTATCTTTTATGATCAGGCTATCCTCATCCACAAAGCGTATATACTTTCTGTACTTATTAAAGCTTGCGGAATCAACAAATTCACTTAGCCGCTTAAAGTTGTTTCGCGTAGTTACTACAGTTATTCCCTCTGAAACAAATGGTAAAATGGATGATATGCTATGCGGATGCCAGTGACTGCTTAGTATATATTTCAGCGGTTTATTGGGGAACTTCTTTTTCAGTGCTGCCAGCACCACCTCGCCTCCTTCGCTATGGTCCTTCAGGTTGGTAGCACCGGCTCCGTCATTGGAGATGGGCATTTCTATCAGCACAATGTAGTTTTTGAATTCCACTATCGTGCTTTTAGTTACTATTTTCTTTTCGCTGCTCGTATCATAGTACATTATATATAGTCCGTCAGCTACTTTTTTTATTGCCTTTATTTTTGTTTCAGCATTAGCGCTTAATACGCATAGCAGGATACCCAGAACGAAAGATAAGGTCTTCATGTTATTCATGTTTTTCATAAAAATAGAGTTTTCACCTAGTCTATAATTGTAAAATATTGCAATATAAAAATTGACATTAAGCCATTTTTATTAATTAATAGGTACATTAGGTATTGACTTAATTAATTAATGGTATTAATTTTATTTAAATTTTTACCCATGAAGAAATTTTTACTACTTCCTGTAATGCTGTTGTCTGTATCCACTGTCTTCGCGCAGACCACTTACAAGTATCATTTTAATAACAATCTTCACGATGCAGGTGGGGTAGGCCCCGATTTAATTGCCTCATGTACGGCTGCATACAATTTGGAAGCATTGCCAATAGGATTTTCTAAAAACGTTTTCACATTCGACAAGGGCTGCGGCCTTACATTCGACGATGCAGCAGGCGGTTTTCTTGCCTCAGGCAGCTATACGATTGAAATGTATGTAAAGCTGGACACTGTACAGGGCTATACAAAGTTTGTTGATTATGACGCCAGGACTTCTGATAATGGCTTTTACAATCAGTCAGGCAAGATAGCGCTGTACCCGCATTTTACTTCGGACAGTGTTATAAGTGCCGGCAACTTTTTTTATATAGCTTTAACAAGGGATGCCACTTCTAAAGACATGTATATCTATGTCAATAATCAAACTTTAGGGAAATACAGTGATACTGGTAATCAATACATTTATGATACACATAAGAATCTGGTGTTTTTTATAGATGATTCTACCACACATCATGAAGATGTAACAGGTGCCGTTGCCATGCTGCATATATCCAACTATGCAATGGATAGCGTGACGGTTAAAAATAATTATTCAGATCTTGCCGCTACACTTACCGTACCCGCAACAACGGCTCACAGCAGCAATATTTCAATTTATCCGAATCCGGCTATAGATGTTACCACAGTTACCGTAAGCGCTACTGCAGCTTATCAGTTAAGTGATCTTATCGGCAAATCCATACAAACAGGGACTTTTTCATCAGGAAGCAATAAGCTCGATCTTACGAAGGTTTCCGCGGGCATGTATTTGCTTCACATATCGGACAAGGACGGAAATATAGGCATCTACAAAATTGTCCGACAATAGAATATCAAAAAAGTTATCTCAGATAATAAAAAGCACAGCTGCTTGCTGTGCTTTTATTATTTAAGAATGTGGACATCTTTATTTGGAGTGCGCACGTTAACGATAGTATCTTGCCAAGGCAGGCCGGCCTCCATCAAGGCCGTCGTTCCGAACGGAGAGCGGAATCTCCCAAGCCTATGCAATCAGCTCAACCAAGTACCAACTGCATAAAAGCTCTTTGACATACTGTAAACCCTAAAACGTTACTCCTCCGTTTAGGACGGCGGGAGGGCTTCAAGGTATAAAAAAGCATAGTTTATACCCAATTATACCTTATGTCAATCTGCTGAAAGCAGCCACTGTAAAAGCTTTCCGGCGAAAACGCTTAAAATGGTAATTTTTTTCAGGAATATACCCTGCCCAGGCAGGCAAACATTTTCCTCCTTTTGAGAATAAAGGCTTGCCTTACTTATTGTATATTTGATAACCGAATTTATTTAGATATGCCTTCAGTTGATATAGCCAGTAAAGTAGATCTGCAAACATTAGATAACGCAGTAAATGTTGCCAAAAAAGAAATTGATAACCGTTGGGATTTCAAGGGCACCCATGTGTCTCTTGAGCTCAATAAGAAAGACATGGTGATAAATGTGGAGGTAGAGGGCGACATGAAGCTGAACCAGATAGAAGATGTGCTGTTGACAAAAGCCATGCGCCAGGGCCTCGAAGCAAATTGTTTTGACCTTAGTAAGGAACCTGTACCATCAGGCAAATACATGAGAAAAGCTATACCTGTAAAAAATGGTATTGACCGGGAAAAAGCAAAAGAAATAGTGAAGCTTATAAAAGATAGCGGCCTCAAAGTTCAGCCCGCCATTATGGACGATATTATTCGTTTAACAGGTAAGAAGATTGATGATCTGCAGCAGGTAATGCAGTTGTGCCGTACATCCAGCCTTGATATTCCTTTGCAGTTTATAAACATGAAATCTTAACTGTAGTCAATACAGTTAAGATTTCATCTTAGAAGTTTATTACTGCATCTTTCAGCAATGGCTGTACCTTATCTTTATCAGATACTATAGCATTTTGCATGTTTATCTTCCAGTCTATCTTCAGCGCAGGATCTGAATAGAGCACGCCGCCTTCACAAGCCTTATTGTAGAAGTTGTCGCATTTATAGAAAACCTCAGCAGTATCGCTAAGCACCGAATAGCCGTGGGCAAATCCCTGCGGTATCAGGAATTGCCTTTTGTTTTCAGCAGATAGCTCTACGCCATACCATTGGCCAAATGTTTTACTGCCCGGGCGCAGGTCCACTACCACATCCCATATAGTGCCTTCCAGCGCACGTATTAGTTTAGTTTGCGGTGTAGGCTCGTTTTGGTAGTGTAGACCACGCAGCACATTCTTTACAGAGCGCGCCTGGTTATCCTGAACAAACGTATTGCTAAAGCCTGTTGCCGCTTGTAGCGCTTGCTGGTTAAAGCTTTCATAGAAGTAGCCACGGTCATC
>JAFDXS010000353.1 GCA_018267795.1 Bacteroidota bacterium
TTACGTCCTTAATGGCTATCTTCTCTATTCGCACACGGCGGCTAACAAGCTCTGCCAGTTCCGGCTCCGTGATGCTGTCGCGGCGCTCGAGTATGCGCTGCAGCTTCCTGCTTAACAAGTAGTCCTCCAGGCCTTTGATAAGGCCATAGAAAGCTATCTCTGCAGTATTAGGTATAAAGGATACAATAGTATTTTTAAGGTCTTTATCTACCGCTTCCAGCACTTTATCAGAAAGATTGCGGCCCAGCTTCATACGCTCCTGGTAGATGTCCACATCATTGCCGCGGCTGAAGTAAATGCGCTCGAAACTACAAGCTTTCAATTCCCTTGCAGGCAGTATTTCTCTTTCGCTGAAAGAGCCATCTGCTTTTATGATGATAGCGTGTCCCGGCTTTATCTCATGCACTTCTTCTTTAGGCACGTTAAAGCTTGTCATGATAGCAGGCCTTTCGGAGGCAGCTACTATTATTTCATCGCTTTGGTAGAAATAGGCAGGACGAATACCATTAGGGTCGCGCATTACGAAGCTATCGCCATTACCTATAAGACCGCTGAATACATAACCACCGTCAAAATGAGCTGTAGCTTGTTTTAATATGCCTTCTATATTCAGATTTTCGGGGTTGGTATCATCTGCCTGGCAGAGGTAGTAGTACACCATCTCTATCATAGCCCCCAGATCGCTTTCGCGAATAGTGGTGGTAGGATGGGCATCGAGTATAGAAAAAAGCTCGTCTGTATTTACCAGATTAAAGTTGCCCGCCATCGTAAGGTTGCGGGTAGGGTTAATGTTCGACTTCACAAATGGATGACAGAACTCTACATTGTTCTTGCCCTGTGTACCATAGCGCAGGTGCCCCAGCATGACTTCACCCATAAAACGGAGATAACCCTTGAGCAAGCCCGGGTACTGACGGATCTCGGGATACATTTTTTCCAGGTCACCTACCTCCTGCTGCACGTTCTGGAATATCTGGGAAATGGCCTGCGGACCACTGATGCGTAAACGGTGCATGAACTGGTGCCCCGGTTCGATATTAAGCTTTACGGTAGCAATACCGGCGCCATCCTGGCCACGATTGTGCTGCTTTTCCATAAGCAGGTACAATTTGTTAAGGCCGTAGAAAGATGTTCCGTATTTGCGGTGGTAAAAAGCGAGTGGTTTTAAAAGACGAATGTAGGCTAATCCGCATTCGTGGCGTATCGCGTCAGACATGAGGGTGCAAAGATACTAAAGGTAAATTGGTTTTTCGCTTTTCAATTAATCTATATCTATATGTCAAAATCTTATTAACCCCACCCTTTCCATTCTTCGGCTTTCCCTGCATATTAAACAATGTGCTAATAAATATAGCGGCACCGATAAGGAATAAACACGCGGCAGATACCTTATGCAGCATGGCTATGCGGCGCGGGGTGAGCATATTCTTAATCTTAGAGGCGAGGAAAACCTTGGAGAAATCTACCGACAGGATGATAGCCAGGCAGGTGCCAAATAATATAAAACGATATGAACCTGAGCTATTTGCGGTAATGGTTACTGCCCCCAGCCAGGTGATGAGCGCACCGGGATTGAGCGTATTGACCAGGAAACCGCTGAGCCATATCCTGAAGTAATGCCCGCCTGAAATGACGATAGGAACCTTTGAAGGACGCTGCGGTTTTTGCTTTTTAATAAAGGAATACAAGCCCATGATCATAAGCGCAGCGGCACCACCAAATGCTATCTGTTTTTCATAAGCCTCCAGGAAACGAAGCCAGCCGGCAGCAAGATTGGCAATGGTGACATACATAATATCGCTGACGGACACGCCGAGTACGAAAGCCAAACCTGCTTTATAACTTAAATTGAGACTATACTTGATAACTGCAAACAAGGTGGGCCCAACGGATATAGCCATAAACAGCCCCAACAAAATCCCTTTTACAATTGCATCTATAAGATGAATGTGCATGGCGGCAAGTTAATAAATTAGTTTTAAGTCATAAATCGTAAGTCTGTTTAGCATGGGGCTTAGCTCTATGTTATGAGGATGGTTGAAAAGATGATTGAGATAATCGACGCCAACTCGGGAGAAATATTACCAGTGTCGCTTGTTATTTCTGTTATTGTTAGTTGCTTTCATTTGGTCGAGGATGCGGAGAATTTCTCTTTGGCGATAGAATTCGTTGTCTATATCAGGGTCTGAGGGTGGTGTTTCTTCTGAATTGTTTTCGCTGGATGTTGAAGAATTTCCGATTTTTTCCGGTGACGGAAATTTATTATCCGCTGGTTCATTTGCCGAAGATGTTTGTGCAGCAGGGGTTTCAGCACTTTGAGGCTGCGGAATTTCCGGTTCGGAAATAATTTCGGGAACGGAAATCTCCTGATCGTCCGTGGTGTTAGTGGACACGGTTGCAACTTCTTCTTTTAGTTCCGGTGCATCTTTTATTTCCTGTAATATGTCCTGCGGGCTCTTTGCTTTGTATGCGATATCGTAGGGGGCATAGCCATTTATACTTCTGCCCTGGAGATATTCTTTTGTGTATTGTAAGGTCTGGTTGCGGAATGTTTCATTGCCAGTACCTATAAAGTCTATATAGCCGCGCATCATTTGCATACAGGCTCCCTGTGATGGATAGAGCTTTAACTTATCAATACACTGGATGAGCTTACGGGTTATTTCTGCCTCGTGCAGGGTAGGAAACCTGTTGCCTTCCTCACGGGTGGCTATGTGATTTTGCAATTCTACTAATTGACTAAAAAGGTTATCGACTATCATGGCGGGTGCGGCGAGCGATGCCTGCTTTAGCTTGTCCCAGGATTGTTGTTTGATCCATAGGTAGATCGTTTTTTCAGAAACGGCGACGTATTGTGCTATTTCTTTTTGGGAGAGGCCAGTGTTGAGGTATAGGTCGCGGGCCTGGGATTGCTGGGAAGATTTCATAATGGATGTACTTAATGCTGCAATGTGATGGAATGTGATTCCAAATAATAAAGCAGGAAAGGGTTTAATTGGTTTTCCTGTGGTAAAGTTCTGATGCGGAGTTGAGGTGGGCAAATTGGAAATCTATGGTACCGCAGTTAGTGTGGTATGGTACCGCACTAGCTGCGGTATGATAAAAGTTTTTTTGAAGGTAAATGATTGAGGATTAATTCAATATACATAGTGCTGTAACCCGAGGAAATTTTGAAAGTAAAACAGGGTGGAAAATGCGGTGGAATGTGGCAATGTGATGCCAATTATTGTTTCAGCTTTGCGTTAGTTCCCCGGGGCTCAAAGATTGTGCTTCTCTTGGAAAGGCGTTATGTTTCTATGTTACGCACCTGACGTGGGTTTACTTTCTTTTTGTCTCGCCAAAAATGAAAGTAACAAAGAAAAAGGCGACTT
>JAFDXS010000354.1 GCA_018267795.1 Bacteroidota bacterium
CTTACTATGTTGTCTTAGCTGCCTCAGTACATCTATATCATCGGGCCTGCCCACCTTTATTTTATACAGCGGCCAGGGGTGCGCTTCCATTTTTGTTATCATTTCTTCTACTGTGTCCATGCCTAGGGTATAATCCGTAATGGGTATATTTTCCCATTTTAGTCCCAGTAGCTGGTACAGTGGCTGTCTCCTCAGTTGTGCAAAGAGGTCCCAGCCTGCTATGTCTAATGCCGCAATTAAAAAATTCTGCCCCGGCAGCAGGTGGTGCAGAAAATGCCAGAAGCGTTGCGGGTCCGTAAGGGCATATCGCTCTATCATGCCGCGTTTGGCCTCCAGGTTCGCTGCCATTTGCGCCACGGTTACATCATAATAGCTGATAGCCGGCGCCTCCCCAAAACCCCGCAGTTGCCCCAGCCCCAGCGATACCAACAGTGTAGGCTGGTGTGTCTTGGTACCTTTCGATATGGTAAAAGGATATTGAAAAGCCAGTTCGTAAGGATAATAATCTAAATGCAGCATTCGTTAAAATTGCGATTATTTTTGCTTCTGAAAAACTTCACCATGCCAAAAGTTCCTTTTTGGGTATTTATCCTCCTTGCCTTATTGTATTTCTCTGCCATACGTGTAGATACTATGGACGTAGATGCATCGCAATATGCCGAAATGAGCCGCGAGATGATGAAAAGCGGTGACTACCTCCATGTGTACGATCGAGGGCATGATTACCTGGATAAGCCGCCTTTCCTCTTTTGGGTTAGCTCTGTTAGTATGAAGGTCTTTGGCGTTAGCAATTTTGGGTTTAAGCTGCCTTCTATACTATTTGCTTTACTTGCCCTATATGCTACCTACAGGCTCACCCGCCTGCTCTACGATGATAAGACCGCGCGAATGGCTGCCCTTATTCTCGGCACCTGCCAGGGCTTTTTCCTGATGACTAATGATATACGCTGCGATACTATCCTTATGGCCTGGGTGATCACCGCCGTATGGCTGATAAAAGAATGGGACATAAGCGGTAAGCTCTCATGGCTGCTTGCAGGAGCAGCTGCTATAGCTTTTGGTATGATGACTAAGGGCCCTATAGCGCTCATGGTCCCGGTATTTTGCTTCGCCAGCGACTGGGTATTGAAAAGACAATGGAAAAAACTCTTCAAGCCTCAATATATCCTCGCCCTGATAGTTATCGGCGTTTTGCTCATCCCCATGAGCATCGGCCTCTACCAGCAGTTCGATCTGCACCCGGAAAAACTTATAGACGGCAAGCATAATACTTCAGGTCTTCGCTTTTTCTATTGGTCACAAAGTTTCGGCCGCATCACAGGCGAAAGCCCATGGCAAAACAGCGTGGATATGAGCTTCCTCTTGTCAAACATGCTCTGGTCTTACCTACCCTGGATATTGTTATTTCTTATTGGCATGGTAGTAAGTGTATATTGCCTGGTGAAACAAAAATTTCGCCTGCACCCGCATGAGGAATGGATAAGTACAGGAGGCTTTATACTCACCTATCTCGCGCTGGGCTCTTCCCGCTACCAGCTGCCGCACTATATATTTGTTGCATTTCCACTGGCTTCAATAGTTACCGCAAAGCTGCTGAAAGATTTCTTCGAAGGCCGGTATAAAAAAATATATGGCATTATGCGCCCGGTGCAGACAGTTATTACTGCACTACTGTTCGTAGGTGCGTTACTTACTATTACTTATGTATTTAAAGCTGGCGCTATAGCCCTTACTATATGGATAGTATGTGTGCTGCTCTGGCTATACATAGCCACAAGAAAGCATCTCATGGGCAAGCTCTTATGGATAAGCGCATTTGGCATTCTATTCGTAAACGTTCTGCTCACCAATTATTTTTATCACAACCTGCTGAAGTATGAAGTGGGTGCTACAGCCGGCCGCTTCATCCACAAGAATAATATTAATACAGATAAAGTTTTTGCCTACCGCATGAAAGACCCCATTAATGCATTGCCATTCTATGCACAGGGAGTGATACAAAAAAGCGATACCCCATTGGCCTCGCTGCCTGCAGTAGACTATGTACTCACTATGGATAGCGGCCTTACCGAACTGCAAACAAAAGGCTACAAATATGAGATAGCCTACCAGGGAAAATTATTTAAAGTGAGCGAACTCACCCCAGATTTCCTTAACCCAAATACAAGAGACAAAGCTACCAGCAATTATTACCTGCTAAGGCTGAAATAAAAAAGCCGGGCACTTAGCCCGGCTTTTTCTATAATACGCTAACACTATTTAAATCTCTTAAAGAAATAGGTCATACCATCTTCTTCCATTATCAGCTCATTATCCTGGCATTTCAGCACTTTAAACTGGCGCTTGTCTTTACCATCGCAATACAGCACCTGCCCCTGGTAAGATGATGCATACCATGATGGCGCATTGTCCGCATCCCTGGTAGCATAGAGGTAGCCAAGCTTACCGTCAGAGCTGCCGCCTGTTATGTCTATCATTTTTAGCACGCGCGTATAGTCCACCTGTTGCAGTGTTTTATCGCTGGTGCGCTTATACACGCTCCAGTGGCCCATCATTTGGTCTATGCTTCCTACAGATGCAGCCGGGGTTTCCTTTGGTAGCTGGCTTGCAGCGGTTGTTACGCTATTGTCAATTTCAAACTGGTATATACCCCCCTCATCCTGCAGCACCATTTTATTGGGCTTTCTTTCCAGTATTGTATAGCCGCGTGCGCCCATATCCAGGTCACTGCCGCTTACCTTGTAGGTGCCTTTATAGATAAAGCCACCCTGTTTTTGAAACACATACTCATTGCCCACCAGGAACTGTATATGTATGGTATCTTTATAGCTTATTTCGGTTTTATCAGGCTTCATGCGCTTGGTTTCCTTCCATTTACCGAAAAGGTGTACCACCTTTTCTCCGCAATAAGCAGTAAAAGAGCTTAACATTAGCAGCAGAAATAGTAATTTTCTCATGATATTTGTATAAGAATTTAAGGGAATGTAGTTCAAAAATATCAAATAATATTTTACTTCAAATTTATGCCATCCGACCAACTGAATATTACCATCATCCAACCGGATATAGAATGGGAAAACAAATGGGCTAACCTGGAGCAGTATGAAACGCTGATAGGTAAAATAAAAGATAAGAAGCACATAATAGCCCTGCCGGAGATGTTCAGTACAGGTTTCAGTATGGATGCAGAGCACCTTGCAGAGCCCATGACGGGCGAGACGGTGCACTGGATGAAGGAGATGGCGGCAAAACATCGCTGCATTATTACCGGCAGTCTTATTATAGAGGAAGAGGGTAATTATTACAATCGCATGTTATGGGTGCAGCCTGATGGCAAAGTAGGCCATTACGACAAGCGCCACCTTTTTG
>JAFDXS010000355.1 GCA_018267795.1 Bacteroidota bacterium
GGCCAAATGTATAGTAATAAGGGCTTTCAGTGAATATAAGTCCGTAAAACATACTGTCAATAAGGTTGCCCATTGCACCGGCCAGTATTAATGCACCACATATTATAAGCCCTTTGCCATAGCCTTTTTCTACAAAACGTCTCAGTATGAAGAAGCCCGCCACTACCGCTACCAGGCGAAACAATGTAAGTATCAGCTTACCCGTTTCAGCATTTCCTAGCTGCATACCAAAGGCCATGCCTTCATTTTCTATAAAATGTAAACGAAACCAATGTCCGAATACATTTATTTCTTCCCCATAGTAAAAATGTGTTTTTATATAAAACTTCAGGGCCTGGTCTGCTATAATAATTAAAAATACGATGAGTAATGCGTGGCGGTATTTCACTACTTATATTGTTTGCGTAATGCCCAAAGATACACCCCTTGATCAATTACTGAAAAATAATGCTGTCTTAAATATTATTAAACATCTTCCCTATTGTGCATTTTCATATATCACCTGCAGCAAGGTCTGGCCTACTGCTTTCAAAGTATTCTTATCTATAATATCCATATTATCCTGGTGTGTATGCCAATGCGCCGCAAAAGCAGACTGTGAATTTGTGCTCAGGTTAATAATATCTACCGTTGGTATATGTGCTATCCTGTTTACAAATATGTGGTCGTCTATAATGGTAGCTCCCTGCACAAAAGGAAAGTAAGATGAATAGCCCGCAGTACTTGCTGCCTGCCATATCTGCTGCTGCACATTGCTTGCATACTGTGTAGAGAAACCCTCCATAGGGAATTGGGCATTACGTGCCCCCACCATGTCTAGCAATATACCAAAGCTGGCAGTATAGCCGGGCACATGCGGATTGCGCGCCCAGTATTGTGTACCCAGGCAATAAGAATCCTCACCCCAGGTATCTTTACCATAGTCCTCTACATCGGTTAGTAGTATATCTATCCCCAATGTATCGGGTAGTTTGTTTGTTTTAATGGCATCAGCCAGCTCTATCAGCACACCTACGCCGCTGCCTGCATCATCAGCCGCCAGTATGGGCTTGTCTTTATCTTTAGTATCCATATCAGCCCATGGGCGACTGTCCCAGTGCGTCAATAGCAATATTCTTTTTTCAGCTTTAGGATGTATGCTTCCTATCAGGTTTATGCAAGGCAACATTTTACCGTCACCGCCCTTCACCGTAGTACTTTGCTTGTACACCGTGTCACAAGCTTTTTTCAGCTCAGCCTCCATCCATGCTGCACATACCTGTTGCGCCTTTGTACCCGGCACACGCGGCCCGTATGACACTTGTTGCTCTACATACCTGTAGGCAGTGTCCGCATTAAAATCCGGTACTTTTATTTTCTTTACTTCTTCCTGTTCTGTCGTTGTGCTTTGCTGCTCAGCAGGCTTGTTTTTACAGCTAGCAGTCCATAGCACCAGGGCACTGCTTATATATATCAGGTATTTAGTATTACCAGCTTTCATTCAGTGAATATTATAGTTTAATTCTAAAAAAAAAATTGCCTTGTCCCTTTTTAGAAAGACAAGGCAAAATAACAAAGTTTTTATACCCTATTATTAATAAAGTTTCGTTTCTACCGCTTGCAGTATTTCTTTGCTGCTGGCATCGTCGGTCTGCACAAAGGCATATATCTTACAATGCGCATCTACCCATGCAGCAGGCAGGGTGTAGGTATAAGTACGTTGATATACACGGCCAACTTCTTTATTCGCTACGCTTGAAAGAAAGGCATCTCCGGTTGCTTGCGATATAGTGGCACGAAGCACATGGTTTTGTACATATATAGTATCATAATGCACAGGTAGCGGATTATTATCTTCCTGGGCTTCTATTATACTATCTTCTACCACACCCACGGTTAATCTTACACCCTTATTAAATGCCTGGGTAAACACAGACCTTACCGTTACAGTCACTACTCTGCTTGCTGCATTATATTGGCTATTTATGTACATACTTACAGGCGCTGGCACCGCAATACGGGCGTCTGCCTGTGTAGGCCAGATAGATCTGTCGAGCTGAATGCTTGGTGGCGCTCCCGCCACTACCCTGTCTATACCTGCACCGGGCAGCTGGCTTACACTGCCATATATTACATTACATATAGCAGATGCATCGTCTGTTCTCAGATCTTGTTTAGTAATCGGATTAGGGTCTGTATTGCCATTTCCTTTTTCATACAGTCCTATAGCCACGATCCTTCCGGGATATTTAGCTTGTATGCTTGCAATGGTTGCGTGTCCTTTAGGGCAATTGGAACAGCTTACACCCGTAAATTCTTCTATTACTACATTACGGTCCTGCACGGTATCGCTTGTCTGCACATAGGTAGTATCTGCTTTACCTGTCTTCCCGCCAAAATCTATCAGGGGTCCTTTTTCGGTACATGCAGCCATCGATAGGATAGTAGCAATACCCGCTACGGCAAAAATTCTTTTCATTATTAAATATTAATTACTCATTACGAAATTAGGACATTACTGCCATATAACGAGCACATTACAAAATGCCCTCTCTCATAATATAGTTTTCGTTTAACTTTACCCTTTGGCAAAAACATAGTTTTTATGGAAGAAAGCAAGCGTCAGAAGCAAGTGGCAAAACTGATAATGGAAGAAATGAGCGATATTTTCCAGCGGGAAGGGATGAATATTGTGGAGGGTGGTATGGTATCTATTTCAAAGGTAATGGTAACGCCTGATTTATTAGAAGCCCGCATATATCTAAGCTTTTTTCAGGTAAAAAATCCTTCGGAATTACTGCATACTATAAAAGAGCGTACAGGGGAGTGGCGCAAAATACTGGGCAACCGCGTGCGTAACCAACTGCGCCGCGTACCGGAGCTGCAGTTCTTTACAGATGAAACACTGGAGCATGTTTTCAAGATGGAACAGCTTTTCAAGCAGATAGAAGAAGACCGTGCTTCAAAAAACAAATCTTCTGAACAGGAATAGCTAATGAACCGCACCCTGGTATGGCATCTTGCTTTTAGATATTTACGTGGCAGGCGCACACTCAATGCTGTGCCCTTGCTTTCGCGTATCAGCATGGCGGCTATAGCAGTAGGGGCAGGGGCTATGATTATCCTGTTTTCTGTTTTCAATGGCTTTGAAAACCTGGTAAAGGATCTGTACAAAGCCTTTTATCCTGAAATAAAGATCAGCCCGGCAAGAGGTAAATTCTTTTCTTTAGATCAGGCACAGCTATCCGATATAGCTCATACGCCGGGCATTCGCGCTGTATCATACAGCATAGCAGACAATGTACTTATCACCAGTGGCGAAGACCAGTATGTGGCCACGCTGAAAGGTGTTGACAGCAATTATTTT
>JAFDXS010000356.1 GCA_018267795.1 Bacteroidota bacterium
GTTGCGATTCCTCACCAGAGAATTTTATCAGATGCCGCACGCCGGCTTCCTTACAGGCGTCAATGAAACTGCATTGCGTTTCCACCATCCTGTCATTCGATGAAGAAATTAGAATGGCGCGATCTATACCTTCTAGCACTTTTTTAAGGCTGTCGGGTGCAAGCATATCCCCATGTACAACATTAATGCCTGGCAATTGTTGCAATGCTAATGCTTTCGTAGTATCGCGCACCATAGCGCGTGCAGGTTGTTGGCGTGCTGCCAGCGCACTTGCTATGAGTGATCCACTTTGCCCCCCTGCACCGCTCACCAATATGTTTGTTTGCTTCATAGGGCAAAACTATGCCCGGATAATGTTATGCATAGGGTGTACATTTAGCAAGTTTAGGGGTTGTTTGTACAATGCCTTGATTTTAATTTTGTAGAATGAAACAGGTTACTTTTTTAATTGCAGATGGTCTGCTGAAGCCCAGCAGTTTGTTTAATGCTATTGAAGTATTTGAAAAGGCCAACGAATTTTATGTAGCAAGGAATGACGAACCTTATTATGATATCAGGCTTGCCGGCGTTAATAAACACCAGCCCTTACTGAATGGCACATTTAGCCTGAATATGGCAAAATTGAGTGACAATGATAAACCGGGATTGATCATACTGCCAAGCTTTGCAGAGCAGGATGATTTTGCGATCCGCAATAATCGTGCATTGCTTGATTGGGTGCTGATGCAATACGATAGAGGTGCCGAAGTTGCAAGTCTATGCACAGGTACTTTTTTGCTTGCTGCCACAGGCCTATTGAATGGCAAGCCCTGTGCCACACATTGGAAAGCTGAAACTTATTTTCGTCGCATGTTCCCCGAATTAGATCTGCACACAAATAAAATCGTCACCGATCAACAGGGTATTTATACTGCAGGCGGTGCGGTTTCCAGTATCAACCTTGCGCTTTATATCGTCGAAAAATATAGTGGCCGCGAGGTAGCACTGTACTGTGCAAAAGTGCTGCAGATTGATATCAACCGCAACTCACAATCTCCTTTTATTGTTTTCGAGGGGCTCAAAGATCATACGGATGATACAATACGGGATATCCAGGAATTTATAGAGCAGCATATCAGCGACCGCCTCACAGTCGACCAACTTGCGCTAAAATGTGCCATGGACCGCATCAACTTCTCCCGGCGTTTCAAAAGAGCAACCCAACTGGCACCAGCCGACTACGTACAACGCATTAAAGTGGAAGCCGCCAAACGTCAATTTGAATCTACCGCCAAGCAGATCGCAGAGGTAATGTACGAGGTAGGCTACGGCGACGCAAAGGCGTTTCGCAACACCTTCAAAAAAATTGCAGGAATGACACCGGGAGCATACAGGAATAAGTTCAATAGAGAAACAGTTTAACAGCGTGGCAAAGACTCTTAGCCAATTCAACCTCCCAAAAACAAAAAATGTCCCAACGGGACATTTTAAGAAGAAACGCAAATAAGCCTACTTGCAATAATATTAATTCAATGCCTCTTTCAGATGGCCCATATATTGCAACCATGCACTTGAGCATTGGTCATAGCATTCAACATCCGGCGATAGCCCTTCATGTTTAAATACGACTTTGGTTTTATCCCCGCTATTCGCAATTGTTATTACAACAGATGTGCCGGTCCATTCATTAGCATCTTTCAAAAACGTGAGCTTACTTTTGGTAATAAGCCATACTATCTTCTTGTTTGGAATTAGTTCCACAACTTTTTGCTCTGTATAGTGTGCACCATCACCTGCCGCAAACGAAAATTCATCACCAACATGCTCAAAATTTCCTTTTATAGTTTCGCCATATAAGCCCTTCCACCATTTGTTCGGATCTTCTAAGGTTTTGAATGCGTCTTCCGGGCTGTGCTTTGTTTCAAAGCTGAAAGTAAAGCTGTTTGCCTTATCAGCATCTGTTATTCGCCACTTCTTAATGTTCTCAGCATTTATCTGGTTGGTGCCATCTTTTGGGTTAGGTTCTCCTTTGCCGGTATTGATATAGTTTTTCAGGCTTTTCTGTATGAAACCCGTCCACGCATCATGGCACACATTGTAGCATTCATACTCAGGTACCAGGCCCTGGTGTGTAAAGTGCAGCTCCGTTTGTTTGCCTTTAGCAACAAGGTCGAAGATAAGTTTGGTATTGACCCATTCCGTTTTGTCTTTAGTAAAGCTGAATTCATTGTCCACCACCTGGTACACTAGTTTCTTCCCCGGCACCTCTTCTATTAGCTTTATCTTACAAAGGTGTACATCTTTGTAGTGATAGAAGAATGTTGCACCCAGCTTGCCGGTCTCGCCTTCTATGTCCTCACTCCACCAGCCTCTGAAGTTCTTTATTGCCTCAAATGCTTGCTCCGGGCTCTTATCTACTACTATGGTACTTGCGAAATCTTTGTTTTCCATTGTTTGCTTTTTTGAATTGTTTAGTTGTATTGTTCGTGTATTTTGTGTCTGGGCCTGTGACGGGATCATTAAAGCTAATCCCACAATAAATAGCGCTATAGTTTTCATTGTCAAATTCATTTAGCGTTTGTCTATAGTCAGTCTTCCTTAGTATAATGACAAAAATGACTGCTCAGTTGTTATTGTCTTGGCTATGGAATCCAGGTGATTATAGGCAGCTTTGTAGAAAAACACAGCCATGCTTATTCGCTTCACCCCACACTCCTCCAGCATACCTACCGACGAAAACTTAGGAATAGACACAACATTTATAGGAAGTAAAGTACCGGAAGCAATGGTTTTAATAGTTTCCGTATCCTGAAGACCTGTTACAAACAATCCATCTGCACCTGCATCCTCGTATAGTCTTGCTCTCTTTAGTGTTAGCTCCAGCGGCGAATCAAGTTTTTGTAAGAAACCGTCCGTCCTTGCATTTATAAACAGCTGCTGATTGGTTCTGGTTAGATAGTCTTTAATGCTGTAAAGCTTTGTAAGATAAATATCCTCACCTTGTGCATCCTCAATATTTATTCCGGCAACACCAATATCAAGGAGCTGCTGTATGTTCTCGTTCAATTGCTCAAGGTCGTTAGTATACCCTCGTTCCATATCTACCGACAGTGGAATGTTGATAGACGTCTTTATACGTTGTATCATGTATAGCAACTCTGCAAACGGAATCTTCTCTCCATCAGCATATCCTAATGATTCTGCTATAGCCCCGCTCGAAGTGCCAATAGCTTCAAAGCCGTTTGCTTCTGCTATTTTTGCGCTTTTTGCGTTCCATACATTCGCCAATACGAATGGCCGGGGACGATGATGAAGCTGATGAAATATCTCGTATTGATTCATTATTAATAATCTTGTT
>JAFDXS010000357.1 GCA_018267795.1 Bacteroidota bacterium
ATCCCGCACAAAATGTACTGGCTACTAATACCGTGAATGTGGTACTTAAAATAACACCGGTAGGCTACAGCTCTCAAATAAATGTAACACTTGGTTTCAGTAATCCTGCCAACGGATAAGAACACATTAAATCACAAAATCTAAACAATAAGAAATGGATTTTTTCAATAGTAAAGAATGCGAATGGGCCGACATGGAGGTAACACTGGCAGGCGCTCCGGTTACCAAGATAAGAGGCATAAAATATAAGGCAGCAAAAGATAAGGAAGCGCTGTACGCTGAAGGCGATCAACCACTGGCTATACAATCCGGCAATAGGTCATATGAAGGACAAATAAAAATATTAAAAGGCTCCTTAGACGACCTCCATACTGCTGCATTATCAGTAGGCGTACAGGATGTGCTTGACCTTGAATTTGATGTAGTGGTGACGTACAAGCCTAAGGGTAACAGGTTGATACAGCAGGACGTGCTGGTAGGCGTGCAGGTAAAGGAATTTGAGCTTGGCTGGGACCAGGGTGCAAAGCACATGGAGATAACATTGCCAATAATATTCCTTCGACTGAACCCGACAAAGCATTAATAACTAATAAATAAGCACAGTATGAAAGCAACAGAACAACAAATAGCAGGACAACAGAATGTAGAACAAATACAGGCATGGAAGCAACAGTACAAACAAGGCATCTATGCTATAGAGGTAGATAACCACATAGGGTATTTTAAAAACCCGAGCCGCCACGAAATGAATTGCGCTATGAGTAAAGCCTCCTCTGATGCAGCACTTGATATGTACGAAGAACTGGCGCGACTCACCTTTATAGGAGGCACCGAAGAAGTGATTAATAACGACCAGATGTTTTTTGGCCTCGTGCAGCAGATAAAAGTGAAGATGGAAGGCAAAAAAGCTAAACTGGTAAACTTATAGAGGAAGCCAATGGTGGCCCGGCACATGGCTTCCTTACTTATCTCGATACATTGCTTGAGTATCATTTACCGGGACTTGATCATGCAAAACTGACCGACGAAGAATATGCACAAAAAATAGCGCACCTGGCCTATATAAGGAAAGAGGAAGCTAAATACAACTTGAACAAATGAGCCTTACTGAAGTATTGACATTCGCTGTAGAAAAAGTAGCAAAGCTGGGAATGGATGCGTTAAAACAAAGCGCAAATGCAGAGCAGGATATGATGAGCCTTGCTACTTTCGTTGGTGCGCAGAATGCGCCTTCTGTTTATCATCAATTGCAGGACGCTAATACTCCTTTTAGTACAAGAACTCTGGCAGGAGTTGACAAAAGTCTCATGAGCGGCGGTGTAAGTTCTGATCAGGCATTGAATGATACCATTAACCTGGCGAATGCCATTACTGCTGTAGGAGGCAATGATAAAGCACTTTCTGACATCGCACTTAATATGCAGCGGATTAAGATTGAAGGGAAAGCCTCAAGAGATGAGCTGCTGGAATTTGCTAAAGAGGGTATAAACATTTATCAGCTATTAGCAGATGCAACTGGAAAGTCTATAGAAAAAGTAAAAGACCTCAAAGTAAGTTATGATTTGTTATCTGATGCATTTAGCAAAGCTGGGCAGAAAGGTGGGATATATGATGGTGCTCTCAATAATCGGTCGCAGAGTATAGGTGGTAAGTGGTCAAGTATACAAGAACTTTGGGAGCAAGCAGGACAAGCGCTGGTTTCTTCACAAGAAAAGAATATTAAATATTTAGAAGACAAAGCAATTAACGCTTTTCAGAAACTACCCGATCTGATCGTATCGATGCAACCATACATTGACGGATTGTTCAGCGTGATAGATCAACTAATACCAGATCTTGAAAATTTTGGCACTGCCGCCTGGAACGTGTTAGAACCATTTATCCAGTTGATTAGTAGCCAGGAGATGAGTGATTTCAGACATGAACTTCTAGAGTTTTCTTCAGATTTGTTAACACTAATTAAGCCAGCTGCAAAAGAAGTATCTGAAATATTTAAGATACTCGCTGCAATTACTGGTGGGGTTATAGGATTGTTTCATAAACTGATGGGTGACGATGTTGTCTTACCAGTGTTCGATAAATTTGGGAACATAACAAATTTGGACCAGATAAACGGCAATAAGGAAATTACACCTCAGTTAACGCAATTTCCCAAATTTGATCTTTCCTTTAACAATTTGCGCGATACTGCTTATGAAAGAAGGGTAAATCCCATTGCATATGACTCGGCGAATAATAGTTATTTTGATAGATATAATAGAAGTATAGACGGTCTGATAGAAGAAAAGCAAAAGCATCCGAATGACAAAATTACGATGGCGCCGCCCTTTGCACGGGAAGAATTAATTTATTCTAATCTAAAGTCCATACGTGATTTTGCGAAACAAACAGGGAGAAGTTCTTCCAAAAGAGATGAGGTAAATTATGATAGGGATAATTTTTCAAGCCGGAATAGCATACATTTTGACAGGGTTAGCAGCGGAGGTGTACGCGCAGTAACCATTAACCTGGGCAAGTTCTTCGACAACTTCACCATAAATACACAAACTATAAACGAAGGCATTGATCACTTAGATAATGCAGTAGCGGAAAGCCTGCTGCGCGTAATGAACAGTGCCGCAAAAATAAGGGAGTAAGATGGCGGAATTTTCTTTTAGCATACTGGAGGCGTTTGAGAAGCAGTTTGGGTACAAGCCACCGGATTTCAATTTTACCAACTATGCGGCACTGGGTAGCCCTAATACGGCTACGGATATTTTTGGTAGGGAATATTATATGCCCGTGAAGTTGAGCGGCCTATCCTTCCCTTATTGTACTACACGTATATCCTGTAAAAAAACTATAGTAAAGACTGGCCTGGTAAACCGGCCAGGCAGCGTAAAGGAATTAATAAGCTTTGAAGACTATGAGATAGAACTGAAAGGCTTAATTGTAGCTCAATACGATACGCTGCCTACTTTTCAAATAAAACAGGTGCGGGATTTCTTCAAGCAACAGACCTCATTAAGTATCAGCAGCGCACTTATAGACATTTTTCTTGCGCAACCTGAAACAAACGGTAGTAATCACGTAGTAATAGAGAGTTATGAATTTCCGGAAGTAAAGGGAGTTATGAACGTAAGGCCATTTGCCATGCGCCTGGTGAGCGATGCTCCTTTCGAGTTAATAAAAACTACCAATAGCTAATGTTTGTACTGAACGGATATATCAACATAGTGAAAAAGGACGGCAGCTTCAGTTATACGATAAAGGCGATGAATGATGTGCGCATTAAAAAGAGCATTCATAGTTATACAGATACCGCTTCCTTTAAGATACCTGCTTCA
>JAFDXS010000358.1 GCA_018267795.1 Bacteroidota bacterium
ATTGTATGCAGTAAATACGCCTCCCGGTAGTTCGCTGGATAGAACACACAAGGCAATGGCCCAGATCGATAGTATTGTAAAGAATGATCCTGCGGCGGATAAGCGTTATATAGTGGAGGGGCTCAACTTCATTTCTAATGCGAATGCTTCACCTTATGGCGCTGGTTTCATAAGACTAAAACCTTATGGACACAGAGGCCCTGAAAACGATTTCCAGAAGATAGCGGCAGGCTTATCACAGAAGGTAAGCCAGGTAAAAGGTGCTAATGCATTCTTCTTTACTTTCCCCACTGTACAAGGCTTTGGTAACGTCAGTGGTTTTGAGTTCATGTTACAGGATCGCAACAGCGGCCCACTTACTAAGTTGAGTGCTACTGGTAATGATTTCATTATGGCACTGATGCAGCGTAAAGAAATTGCCTATGCGTTTACCACTTTTGCAACGGGTAATCCTCAATACGAAATTGAAGTGGATGATGCCAAAGCAAAACAATTAGGTGTATCCGTAAGGGAATTGCTGCAAACCTTACAGGTGTACTACGGTAGCAGTTTTGTCAGCGACTTTAATCGATTCGGTAAATACTACCGTGTTATGGCCCAGGCAGATATTCCTTATCGTGCAGATCCATCTTCATTGAACAATATCTATATAAAAAATGAACAGGGAGGCATGGTGCCGGCAAATGCATTGGTAACGTTAAAACGCGTATATGGCCCCGAAACGGTAACGCGCAACAATCTGTTCAATGCGGTTACTATCAATGGCTCACCTAAGCCGGGTTATAGCACAGGGGATGCCATCAGGGCCATCCAGGAAACAGCCAAACAGGTATTGCCAAGAGGCTATACCTATGAATGGACTGGCATGACGCGCGAAGAAGTGCACTCAGGCTCGCAGATAGTAATGATATTCATTCTTAGTCTCATATTCGTTTACTTCTTGCTTGCGGCGCAGTATGAAAGCTATATTCTGCCACTGGCTGTTATCTGTACCATACCATTAGGTGTCTTTGGTGTGCTCTTATTTATTAATCTGATGGGTATTGAAAACAATATCTACGTGCAGGTAGGCCTCATCATGCTCATTGGTTTGCTTTCAAAGAATGCTATTCTTATCACAGAGTATGCAGTACAGCGCAGGCGCGCAGGCATGAGCCTTGTCCAGTCAGCATTGCAGGCAGCCGTATTACGCCTCAGGCCTATCATCATGACCTCCTTTGCCTTCATCGCCGGCTTATTACCACTTATGAATGTACATGGCGCTTCAGCCTTAGGCAATAGATCTATAGGTACAGGGGCTGTTGGTGGCATGTTCACTGGGGTGGTATTGGGTGTGTTCGTAATACCCGTACTCTTTGTCATCTTCCAGCATTTGCAAGAAAAGGTAAGTGGCAAGCGCATCGCGGTTACACATACCGAAGATCACACGCTTGGCACCGTACACAATGAAACGCCGATCATTGAAAATAATTTATAAGCACTGAAAATCACATGAAATGTCATTTATAAAAAATAAATACAGTCAGCGATATATCTTGTCGCTATTGTTGGCCTTACTCACTTCCTGTAAGATGCAGCAAAAATATAGCAGGCCAGATCTGCCCTTACCCGGGCAATTCACTTCCACATCGGAAGCGGACACAGCTAGCATTGCCGATATCAGTTGGGATCGCATTTTTACTGATACGACATTGCAGGGCTTAATACGGAAGGGCCTGTCGTACAATTATGATCTTCAGATTGCCTTAAAGCATATAGATGCAGCCCATGAACAGCTGAAGCAGGCAAAGGCATTGCAAATACCTCAGGTTGATCTCCTGGTTACAGGTCAGATTAATAGACCTTCTGATAACAGCCTGAATGGAATAACAGCCAATAGTTTCCTGGGCAAATCCTACATTGAAGATTACAACGCAAATGTCGCCATCTCCTGGGAAGCTGATATATGGGGTAAGCTTCGTATGCAAAAGCAGGCAGTCCTGGCGCAATATCTGCAAACAGAGGAAGCGGCAAAAGCAGTGCAGACAAAGTTGATATCAGATATCGCACAAAGTTATTACAACCTTTTAATGCTGGACGAGCAACTTGCCGTAGCCAAAAGTAATTTACAATTAAGTGATAGCACCCTGTTCATGACCAAGCTGCAAAAGGAAGCAGGAAATGTTACAGGTCTTGCCGTAGAACAGGCTGAAGCACAAAGGCAGGCGACAGCTATACTTGTCCCCGCACTCGAGCAGAGTATAGCTTTGCAGGAGCATGCATTGTGTATTTTAACTGGCGATCTGCCCGGCTCTGTAAAAAGAGATGTGGAACTTAACCGTGTCAGCATTCCTGATAATTTATCTACAGGCATACCTGCGGCTATAGTTAGCCGCAGGCCGGATGTCCATGCTGCAGAACTCTCGCTTATCGTAGCTAATAAGCGGGTCGGTATAGCTAAAGCAAGTATGTACCCCTCGTTAAATATCACCCTTGATGGTGGGCTCAATTCATTCAAAGCAAGCAATTGGTTCAATGTTCCGGCTTCATTGTTTGGACTGGCAGCGGGTGGAGTAGTGCAGCCATTGATTGAGCACAGAACTTTAAAAACAAAATACAGAACCGCCAAAATACAGCGTGATGAATCAGTACTTGTTTTCAGGCAATCAGTGCTCAATGCTGTAGGTGAAGTAATGGATGCATTGGTGAAAGCAGACAAATTGAAACAACAGCACCAAATTACCACCGCAAGGGTCGAAACTTTGAATAAGGCTGTCTCTGATGCACAGTTATTATTTAAAAGCGGCATGGCTACTTACCTGGAGGTCATAACGGCGCAATCAAATGCCTTACAGGCACAATTAGATATGGCCTATGTACAAAAACAAAGGTTAGCTGCGAATATTGATCTTTACCGCGCACTTGGTGGAGGAAGAAATTAAGATAACCTGTTGTTGACTGTCAATTACATATTTAAGCCTTGAAATTTATTTTCAAGGCTTTTCTATTTGATGTTTGGCTTCACGCTGCAAATGCAATAATCCCATTGACAGATACTTTTTTACTTTCCCCTTTTTTCTAACAACTCATTCAATGTCATTGCCGCACTTATAAGGCCAAGATGCGTAAATGCCTGCGGATAATTACCCAGCTGCTCACCTCGGGCGCCTATCTCTTCAGAGAATAACCCCAGGTGATTAGTATAGCTTAGCAATTTCTCGAAGAGTTCCCTGGCTTCCTCTACATGTCCGCCCTTAGCAAGACATTCCACATACCAGAAAGAGCACATGGTAAAGGTCCCCTCCTGGTCATCCAGCCCATCCACATT
>JAFDXS010000359.1 GCA_018267795.1 Bacteroidota bacterium
GATTATCAGGTGTATCAAAACTTATCTGGTAGATAGTGCCGCGCGGTATTACTACATAATCACCGTAGCTGAAAGGTATCTGGCCATATTGCGTCTTTAGTGTACCGGTACCTTCGTGTATAAATAGTACTTCATCAGTATCGGCATTCTTATAAAAAACTGTTTCAGACAATCCTTTTTGCGGGGCAGCCAACAGTAATGCGACATCGTTGTTAAACAATACTGTTTTACGGCTATTCAGATAATCGGCCTCAGGTTTCACACTAAAACCCTTAAAGCAGCGATGCTTTAGTATGTTATCTGTTGCAGCTTTTGGGGCTACGTTTATCGGCTCATCTACCTTAATTATCTTGGTAGGCGGATGCAGGTGATATAAAAGAGAGGAGTTAGATGAAAAACCTTCTGTGCTGAATAGTTGTTCTGAATATAAACTGCCATCAGGTTTACGAAACTGGGTATGGCGCTTATGGGGGATATTGCCTAAAGAATAATAATGTGGCATTATTTATCTAAGTTTTTTCAAAATTACGGTTTTGCTATGCTTTTAACAATGGATGGGCGTTAAAACTGACGAAAATCATAGAAATGAAAGTCCCATTTGTATAAGCCCTATCACGAAGCCTAACACACCACCTATAAGCTCTACAAAACGAAATTCTTTACTCATCACGGCAGCAAGTATTTCTTCCAGCTTATCGGATGAGAAATTGGATACTTTTTCAGTTACCATACGTTCTATATCAATCTTTTCGGAGAGATTATTGGCATATTTTCCTATTATTTCAGGCAGCAAAAGATCTATCTCTTCCATCAGCCCTTCCTTTATTTTTTGCAGCGTGCCTTCACCCACAAACATGGATATGACTGGCAGCTTTTCTTTGAGTTTAATCTGGAGGAAGTTTTCTACATGGGTTTCAATAGCAGGCTTCAATCCTGATAGCTGATCAGGGTCGGTAATATGCTGCATAATATCATTAAAATGCAACAGCTCATTAGCTACAACAGCTCCCAGTTTTGCAGCGAATACCTTTTGACGCTTTGGAAATACACCTTGTACGGTAATGCCAAAGAAACGTTTGGGCTCGCGAGGGTGGAAGAGCATAAATATCGCTATCCATGTGGTAAACCATCCTGTAAATGCAGCAATAAATGGCTGCAGGTAAAACATAATATTATGCATCATTGCTCAGGTAGTAATATCCTTTCTATAAAAAGCCCGCTGTAAACTACAGCGGGCTGCGAAGATAAATTTATTTTAGGAGCTGTAAATATTAAAGCTTTCCTATCAGGTCTTTAAGATAGCTGCCATAGCCGCTTTTGGCATATATATTGGCCTGTTTTTGCATTTGTTCGTCGTTTATCCAGCCATTGCGGTAAGCAATCTCTTCTATACAGCCTATTTTAAGCCCTTGCCTTTTTTCTATCACTTCTATAAACTGTCCAGCCTGTATCAGCGAATCGAATGTGCCGGTGTCCAGCCATGCAGTTCCGCGGTCCAGTACGCCTACTTCCAGTTTGCCGTTTTCAAGATATGTTTTATTAATGTCAGTTATTTCCAGTTCTCCACGAGGTGAAGGCTTGATAGCTTTTGCAATAGCTACCACATCATTATCATAAAAGTATAACCCTGGTACTGCGTAATGAGATTTAGGGTTTTGCGGCTTTTCTTCAATGCTCAGTACTTTGAAGTTTTTATCAAACTCTACCACGCCATAGCGTTCAGGATCGTGTACCTGGTAAGCAAATACTACAGCACCATCAGGATTTACCTTTTGCTGCAGTAATGTGCCCATGCCGGAACCGTGAAATATATTATCGCCCAGTACCAATGCAACAGGATCATTACCAATAAAATCAGCCCCAAGGATAAATGCCTGGGCTAAACCTTCAGGCTTTGGCTGCACTACATACTCAAAGCGGCAACCTACCTGGCTGCCATCACCTAACAACTTCTTAAACCCTGCCTGATCTTCCGGTGTCGTAATGATAAGTATCTCATTGATACCGGCCAGCATAAGCGTGGAAAGAGGGTAATAAACCATAGGCTTATCATACACAGGCATTAGCTGTTTGCTAACAGCTATGGTCAAAGGATAGAGGCGGGTTCCGGAACCTCCGGCAAGTATTATACCTTTCATGGTTTTATTAAGACTGTGTTGAGTATTGTGTTTCGTAATAGTTCTGGTAAGCACCGGATGTAATATCGTTCAGCCATTCCTGGTTTTCGAGGTACCAGTCAATCGTTTTAGAGAGACCTTCTTCGAACGTTACAGATGGGTACCAGCCTAATTCTTTATTAATCTTCGAAGCGTCTATTGCATAGCGGCGATCATGGCCGGGGCGATCTTTTATGTAAGTAATTAGCTGTGCAGATGTGCCCGGCTCACGGCCCAGTTTTTCATCCATTTTTGTACAGAGTAGTTTTACCAGTTCTATATTCTGCCACTCATTAAAGCCACCAATATTGTAGGTTTCGGCATTCTTTCCTTTATGGTAAACCAGGTCTATCGCTGCTGCGTGGTCCACTACAAAAAGCCAGTCACGGGTGTATTTGCCATCGCCATATACAGGTAAAGGCTTATTAGTACAGATATTATTTATAAAAAGAGGAATAAGCTTTTCAGGGAATTGATTAGGCCCATAATTGTTAGAGCAGTTGGTGATAACAAACGGCAGCCCATAGGTATTGCCATAAGCTCTCACCAAATGGTCTGAAGATGCTTTGGACGCAGAGTAGGGCGATTGTGGATCATAAGGGGTTGTTTCTAAGAAAAAGCCCTCAGCTCCTAATGAACCATATACTTCGTCAGTAGATACATGGTAGAAGCGTTTGCCATCATAGTTGCCCTTCCATGTTTCACGTGCTGCATTCAGCAGGTTAGCAGTACCCATTACATTGGTCTGTATAAAGGCATTAGGATTAGTAATTGAGCGATCCACATGGCTCTCAGCTGCAAGATGTATTACACCATCAAACTGGTGTTGCACAAACAGGTTATTAATGGCTTCCGCATCAGTAATATCTGCTTTTATAAAAGTATAATTAGGATACTCTTCAATGTCTTTCAGGTTTTCAAGATTACCCGCGTAGGTAAGTGCATCTAAATTATATACCTGGTAGTCCGGATATTTCTGAACGAATAATCTTACCACATGAGAGCCGATAAATCCGGCCCCGCCTGTTATGAGCAACTTTTTTTGCATGCCGCTAAATTACTTTATATTACTAAGAAGGATAAAATTTTATATAAAAGAAAAAGAGCTTCACAATGTTACATTGTAAAGCTCTGATATCTTAGTTA
>JAFDXS010000035.1 GCA_018267795.1 Bacteroidota bacterium
CAATAAGTACAAGCAGGTAGAGTTTATGCAGAACTATGTAGGCGATGATTTTGACGCTATCGTCAGTGGTGTAGCGAGCTTTGGCTTCTGGGCAGAAACTGTAGAGCACAAGTGCGAAGGCATGATATCTATTGCAGACCTTGCCGAATTTGACGATTTTGAATTGTTAGAACATGAGTATGCATTGGTAGGCCGTAGAACTGGCTTGCGTTTCAGGATAGGCGATAAAGTACGGGTGAGGGTTGTAGCTGCCAACCTGGAAAAACGACAGATAGACTATACTATTTTGGATTTGCCCATGCAAAAAGCAAACAAAAAGCCATCTTTGCAGGGAAAAGAAAGAACTAGGAGGCCAACACCGGGCACCAAAAAACGCAAAAAGTAATTCATGCATTCATTCGGCCAATTAGTACAATCATTTGAAGAACGATTTCTAAATACATTACCCTTTCCGGAAAGCCCTGATAATTTGTATGAGCCATGCCGCTATCTGCTCAGGCTGGGTGGTAAGCGGGTACGTCCTGTCCTCTGCCTCATGAGCAACGAATTGTTTGGGGATATTATAGAAGATGCATGGCATGCAGCGGCAGCGGTAGAGCTGTTTCACAACTTCACCCTGATACATGACGATATAATGGACAAAGCGCCCTTACGGCGTGGCCAGCCAACTATACATGCAAAGTATGGCCTTACCGCAGGCATACTTTGCGGCGACATCATGAATATCTATTCTTACGAGCAATTAGGACATATCACCAGGTCCCTGCCGCAGGTATTGCAGTTGTTTAATAAGACAGCTATAGAGGTATGTGAAGGCCAGCAAATGGATATGGATTTTGAAACCAGGGATGATGTGCATATAGACGAGTACATACAAATGATAAGTCTCAAAACTTCTGTATTGCTGGCATGTAGCCTCAAGATGGGTGGACTGTTAGGCGGCTCTACAGAAGGAAATGCCAACAAGCTCTACGCTTTCGGCAAAAATCTTGGTATCGCTTTTCAACTGCAGGATGATTATTTAGATGCTTATGGCGCTGTGGACAAGCTCGGCAAGCAAAACGGCGGAGATATAAAAGCTAATAAGAAAACCTATTTATTACTCAATGCACTCGAGCATGCAAATGATACACAGCGCAAGCAAATAAATGACTGTATGGCTTGTGAGGATGAAAGCAAAGTGAGCACAATGTTGCAATTGTTTAATGAAACCGGCGCGGATATCGCATGCAGGGAAGCTGTAAATAAATATTCTCAGTTGGCCTTTGATGCCCTGGAAGATGTTGCGGTAACAAGTAAGCGTAAAGAAGGTTTACATCAGCTGGCCTCTTATTTATTGAAGCGCGAGCATTAATTTTTTTGATTTTTCAATTTTGACTTTTTAATTTTCTGCCATGAATTATTGGTTAGTAAAATCAGAACCTTTTAAATATAGCTGGGAGCAGTTTGTAAAAGATGGTAAAACCATGTGGGACGGTGTGCGCAATTATGCTGCACGCAATAATCTCCGTGCTATGGCAAAAGGAGACCAGGTTTTTTTCTATCATAGCAATGAAGGACTGGAAATAGTAGGTATCGCTGAAGTAGCAAAAACTGCTTACCAGGATCCCACCACCGATGATACTAATTGGGTTGTAGTAGATCTAAAACCGCTAAAAGCATTGCCAAAACCGGTAGGCCTTGCAGAACTGAAGCAGGACCCTGCATTTGAAAATATGGACCTTATACGTCTGGGTCGCCTATCCGTAGGTAGTGTAAAGCCAGCCGAGTATAAGAAGATATTAAAGATGGCTGGCCTTTAGTGCTTTAGCCCACGCTCTTTTTCCCATACTTCCCTAAGCTTTTTTGAGGTCATTCTGCTGCCATCATGGCTCCAGCCCGGCGGCATAAAGAGATATTTCAGTTTGTCTTTAAAGGTAGGTGCAGCTTTCAAATCCTTGCCTATTTCCTGCCACTCATGAAAGATAATACGAACTGGGTGGTGCGGATTATCCAGTGGTTTCGTCAGGCCATAATGGGGTGGCTCCTCTTCTATTTCTTCTGTAAAAGTGCCAAATATGCGGTCCCAGATGATAAGTACCATGCCCATATTTTTATCCAGGTAAGGGGCATTGCTGGCATGATGTACCCTGTGGTGAGATGGGGTAACAAATATATACTCTATCCAGCGGGGCAGCTTCTTTATGGCTTGTGTATGCACCAGTATGCCGTATGTTTGGGTAAGCGCATACATAAACAGGATATCTAATGGCTTAAAACCTATAAAGGCAAGCGGAATAAAATACAGGTACCTGTAAAAAGGCATAAAAACCGATGAGCGGAAACCTGTGGATAGGTTAAATTCTTCCGATGAATGATGGGTTACATGCACAGCCCAGAAGAAGCGGCTGCTATGGTCCACATAATGCTCCAGCCAAAACATGATATCTTCACAAAGAAACAGTAACCCCCAGTAAACTACTGGATTCCAATTATTTACTTCATGGTATTTGAATGAAAATATTAATATAGTAAGTGCCAGACCGCGTAATAGTAGATCTACGCCCACATTTACAAAATTCAGGTAGATGTTTACAGCAGTTTCTTTCCAGCTATAAAACTTCCAGTGCTGAAAATGGCTCAATACAATTTCCAGTGGGATAAGTATAGCATAGATGGGAATAGAAAACAGCAACAATATTTGCCGGTGCAACTCGCCCATAATCTCACAAAGTTATTAATAAAAAAACAGCTCACTTTATAGTGAGCTGTTTTCCAGTGCAAAAATACTTAGATAGTCATTATTTCTTTGTCTTTGTCCTTGCAGTGTTGGTCCACCAGGGCAATATGTTTATCTGTTATGCCTTGTACGCGGGCTTCGCCATCTTTGGCCACATCCTCACTTAGTCCATCTTTTTGCAATTTCTTTATCTGTTCTATACTCTCACGGCGTATGCTGCGTACGGCTACCTTTGCTTGCTCACCTTCATTATTCACTCTTTTCACCAGTTCTTTACGGCGTTCTTCCGTCAGTGGCGGCAGGAAGAGGCGTATGAAACTGCCATCATTTTGTGGATTCAGGCCTATGTTGGCAGCTATTATCGCTTTTTCTATAGGTCCCAGCATTTGTTTTTCCCATGGCTGCAGGGATATGGTGCGGGCATCGGGTATAGTAACGTTTGCAACCTGGTTTATAGGCGTGGCACTGCCGTAGTAATCTACAAAAATACCATCCACTATGGCCGGGGTAGCTTTGCCGGCGCGTATTTTAGTCAGTTCCGTTTCCAGGTGGCTTATAGCCTTTTTCATCTGGGCAGAAGTATCTTCAATTATTTGTTCTAAAGCCTCGCTCATGTTCGAAGTTTGATTTTGCAGGTAGCAAATGTAAAAAATGTTCTTTAAGATACCTTAGAGATAAGCAAGAGAAATAGGAAGAATAACGGAATATCCTTTTAAGCTATTTTCTATATATTTATTGATATTAATAATACTTTAGGAGCCCTTATTTGGAAAGGCTTGGCTACTATGGTAAATTTGTATAAAGAATTATATATTAATGGAAACTGTAATAAATAGTCCTGTGCAGCTTACTGCTGCATCTGTTGCAGAAGTTAAGAGGTTAATGAATGAACCTGGTTTTGTTGAAGGCCAATTCCTGCGGATAGGTGTGAAAGGTGGCGGCTGCTCGGGCATGAGCTATGTGCTGGGCTTTGATAAAAAAGAGGATGATGACGAGGTGTACGAAATAGAAGGAATTCCCGTTATAGTAAAGAAATCGCATGGTATATACCTGTTTGGTATGCAGGTCGACTATTCAGATGGCCTCAATGCGCGCGGTTTTGTATTTAATAATCCTAATGCTAGCAGCACCTGTGGCTGTGGTAGTTCATTTGCCGTATAGCATTATTAAACGTGGAGGCTTAGAATTTGAGTTTATTAAAGAACATATTGATTTCCGGCGTTTTGCTTATAGCTGCTAATGCGACAGCGCAAAGCAGCTCTGCTGCACCTAAGGGAAAGGCAGAAGCTCCGCTAAATCTGAAAGATGCTAAAGGATTGCCACAAGGTCTTTGGATGTCGTCTATTCCGGGGCGTATGGGCGAAGATGCATACACCATCTTTGGGCATTACGACCACGGCCGTAAATACGGACTTTGGTATAAGGTAAGCCCTGACGGCACGCCGATGTCCATAGAAAATTATCGCAACAATACCCTGGATGGTGAAGTGAAGTATTTTGAAGATGGACAACTTACCTGTGTAGGTCATTATCGTGGTTTAAACCCCGATAATCTGTATGATACAGTGGTGGTTGTAGATGCCGAAACCGGGTTGGAAGGCCTTAGGTCAATTTCTTCAGAACGTGGCTCGCAAAGGCACGGCATGTGGCGTTATTATGATACCGAAACAGGCCGCCTGGTGAAAGAAGAAGAATATCAGGTAGATGATCTGCTTTATCGCAAAGAGTTCCCATTATCAAAAGCAGACAGTCTTTTTTACGCGAAGAGGAACGAAAAGCTGCCGCACAAGGTGAGCCAGAAATACCAGCCACCTGCTAATAAACAATTTAATTATACTTACTAGCGTAGCTGGTACAAAGAATAACTAAGGGCTCCTGTAACCAGGAGCCCTTTTAATTTCGTTCAAATCATTATGGTTGGGTAGCTGTAAAAACTACTGTAGTAGTATAGGTGCCGGCAGGATAAGAAAAACCCGGAGTAGCCTTATACTTTACAGAGAAGGTTTGATTGCCTCCGTAAGAGCCGTTATTAATAACATCCTGGCTGCTGGATGACATGCTGCCAAAATTATTAAATGGGCTTGCTATAGAGCCTCCTGTTGCATTAGCTGTTACTTTCATTGTTAGCGTATTCACAGGCATTACAGGAGCAGGTATTTCAGTACCGGTATAGGAGAAGTTTGCTGCGTTAGTATTTACAGAGATAATGAAGTTTTTATTGGATTGAACTTTGAATTGCTGTGTAGCAGATGATATACCACTTGAATAATTTCTAACTGTTTTAAAGCTCATGGTTACTGCATTACCTGTGGCAGTACCGTTGTTTACAAATGTTATAGCAATAGCATCAGTTAAGCTCATATTTACTTGCTGGCTTGCTGCTGCAGAGGTTGCTGTCTGGGCTCCCGCTGTGTATGCTGAAATAAATAGAGTAACGATGATGGCGATGATCTTTTTCATTTTTTCGCTTTGCTGACACAAAAATTGATCAATAAGCAAGGCTGGCAAAGCGTTTTAGCTTCGTTAACGGTAGTTTTACTATAGAATTAAAACCGGGTTTAAATGGAATTAAATGCAGATTAAAACAGCTGTATTTCGTAACTGCTTCTTGTTTTTTTATTACTGTACAAGAATAAAATAAGGGAAATAAAAAAGGGGCTCCCTCGCCAAAGGGAACCCCACTATATGGATGAAAAAGATCCTAAAGTTGAGTAGCTGTATATACTACACTGGTAGTATAAGTACCTGCCGGATATGCAAAGCCCGGAGTAGCCTGGTATTGTACAGAAAAAGTTTGGTTGCCGCCATAAGTGCCGTTTGTTATCAGGTTTTGGGCGGTGGCGCTTAAGTCAGTATAGGCACTGCCAAATGTACCTGCTATAGTTCCACCTGTTCCGTTGGCGGTAACCTTTACATTCAGTGCAGATACTGGCATGCTTGGCGCAGGAGTAGTAGAGCCTGTATATGAAAAAGTTGATGAGTTAGTATTTACAGTGATGGAAAAATTTTTATTCGATTGCACTTTCAAAGACTGCACCGAAGATGTAACACCGTTAGTATAACTTGATACCGTAGTGAAAGGAAGTGTTACTGCCGCGCCGGTTGCAGTACCTGATCCTGTGAATGTAATTGCTATAGCGTTTGTTAAACTAAGGTTCACTTGTTGTGTAGCGGTTGATGAAGCGGCAGTTTGCGCATTAGCTACTACAGACCCAACAGAAAAAATGGCGGCGATGATGATCTTTTTCATTTTGTTTTGGTTTAGAGTTTTTGTTGTTTTTGATGACACAAAGATTAATCAGGAAAAATCTGCCGCAAACAATTCTAAAGCTGTTAACTTCATTTTTACTAAAGAATTAAAATGTGATTAAAAAGGAATTAAACGGATATTAATAATTGCTTGTAAGTGCTTGTAGATGAATGGAATGAGTATATATGCAGAAAAAGTTGGAACTTTAGTAATTCCTTTAAAGACTGTATTAAACAGTATTGCACGTTTATATTTACCCTGTATTTTGATTCATAAATAAAGGAATTCGCGGTTTTCATGAAACAGAAAATTTTATTAGTAGAAGATGAGAAGAAACTGGCTGATGCAGTGCAAAGCGGACTTAGCGAACACAACTATGACGTAGCAATAGCTTATAATGGTCAGGAAGGGAAGGATCTGTATATGAATAGTAGTTACGACCTTATACTGCTTGACATAAACTTGCCGTACATTAATGGCTACGAATTATGCAAGCTTATAAGGCAGAAAGATAAGCGAACGCCTATAGTATTGTTGACTGCGCTTAATTTTATAGATAACAAAGTAGAAGGCTTTGAAGCTGGTGCAGATGATTATATACCTAAGCCGTTTGAGTTTAGGGAGCTATTAGCTCGTATCAAAGCTTTAATTCGCAGGGCAGATGTAGTGCAGGATGTAGCTAACGAAAAGTTGTTGACTGTGGCAGATCTGGAGATGGATATAGATCGTAAAGAGGTGAAGCGCAATGGTCAAAAAATATCCCTCACTGCTAAGGAGTTTCAGCTGCTGGAGTATTTTCTCAGAAACAAAGATAAGGTGGTATCAAGAGAAGATATTGCAAGAGATGTATGGGAAATAGATTTCGATTCGCAAACAAACGTAATTGATGTGTATGTGAATTTTTTAAGAAAAAAAATAGATAAGGGTTTTTCTCCCAAACTGATACATACGCAGGTAGGTATGGGCTATGTACTAAAGAATGAAGAATAATTAATGCTGATAAAAAAACGCATTACACTGGTATATACGCTAATAGTAACTATAATACTATTGGTATTATGTGCCTGCATATACATATTCTCCTATACCAGTAGGGTCGAGCAGTTCAAGCTGCGTTTAAAGAGGAAAGCATTAAGTACTGCCACATTAATAAAATCTAATGAAATAGGCCCTGATATCGTAAAAGAAATGAACAGGGTATCAAGCAGCGGTCTCTCCTATAAAAGTGTTGACTTATACGACTTCAGTTACAACGAAACTTTCTCTTACAATGACAATAAGAATGACACGCTTGTAGTAACTGACGATATTCTACAACGTGCCAAAATCGATAAAATATTTTTCTTTAAGGCCGGCTACAGGGAAGCTATAGCTATGGAATATAAAGAGGCGGGCTACAATTACATAATAGTAGTAGCAGCTTACGATGATGAAAGGGTGGAGTGGCTTTCACGCTTAAGAGTAATATTAGCTATATGTTTTGTTTTCAGTATTAGTATTGTTATTATCAGCGGCTATGTTTTCTCCGTGGGTCTCCTGAAACCAATAAATGAGCTTACAGACAAGATCAATCATATATCTTCTGAAGATCTCTCAAAACGACTTGATACAGGAAATGGAAGAAATGAATTGCAACAGTTGGCAGCGACAATTAATGAATTGCTAAACAGGCTTCAGCTTTCATTCGATACGCAAAGGAGATTTATAGATAACGCATCGCATGAGTTATCTACACCCTTAGCCTCAATTGCCAGCCAGCTGGATGTGGCGCTGCAGCGGGAGCGCAGTAACGAAGATTATAGAAACGTATTAGGCTCGGTAAACGATGACTTGAAGAACCTGAATATGCTGGTAAAAAGCCTGCTCGAAATAGCGAAGGTAAGTGGCTCGCCTAAAGGAATAGAATTGTCATCCGTACGTGTGGACGAAATATTGCTACACCTGCCCGGCGATATGAAGAAAATAAACAGAGAGTATGCTGTAAAGCTTCTTTTCGATGAATTTCCCGAAAACGAAGAGGCAGTGATGGTATATGGCAACGAATATTTACTATACTCCGCTATAAAGAACATAGTCCATAATGCCTGCAAGTTCTCCGGCGATCATACAGCGATAGTAAAGCTCATGTTCAATGCAGATAATATCATTGTGGAAATAGAAGATAAAGGCCCTGGTATCTCTAAAAGCGAATATGAAAATATTTTTCAACCATTCTATCGCAGTAAAACGTTGCTGAATAAAGTGCCAGGCTCGGGCCTTGGCCTACCATTGGCCGATCATATAGTAAAGCTGTATAATGGCACTATAGAAGTATGTTCGCAGCCGGGGCAGGGAAGCATATTCACCATAACACTAAAAGCCAAAAAATAACAAGGCGCTGATTAGATCAGCGCCTTGTGTTGATGCTATAAGCATTAGCTTATTTTATTTTTTCTCCATTCTTTATCTGGTAGCTGGCATTGGCCACAATGTTGCTTCCCGCCTTTAAGTCACCAAATATTTCTGTTGAGTCGTTGCTTTGATTTCCTTCTGTTACATCTACCCACTGTGCCTGGCCTGCATCATTCGTTTGCACCACATATTTTCTTTCGGTAGTAGTTACTACTGCAGATCTTGGTACCACAAATGCATTCGAGTTGCCTGTAACAGGTAATACTACTTCAGCATACATACCTGGCTTGAAGATGTTTTTAGGGTTCACTACATCCACCTCTATTGTTTCAGCACGATAATTGTTACTGAGGCTTCCTGAGCTGCGCGATACCTTGCCACTAAAGTCTTGGCCCGGCAGCGCATTCACACGAAATTTCACATTGTCACCATCCTTTATTTGGGCGCTGTACTGTTCCGGTATATTTACCACCAGGCGCAGTTTAGATTGCTGTTGCAGTACCAGCATTGGTTTATTGCCTTCAGAGCCCGGGCCTACCAGCGCACCTGGGTGTACATTCCTTTCGGTTATTACCCCATCAAAAGGTGCCGTAACGGTAAGATAGCCATATAGCGCTTCCTGTGCTTTGTAGTTAGCATATTCGCCCTGTGCAGTAGCGCTGTCGCCTTGCATTTTAGCTTCTGCGGCCTCCAGGTCATATGCTGATACCGTACCCGGTGTTTTGCTTGTTTCAAGCAGACGTTTATACCTGTCTTTGCTCGTCACGTAGTTAGCATGTGCTTCGGTGTATTTTAACTTAGCAGCAGAAACATGTTCTTCTATTTCCGGTGCTTCAAGCTTCATCAGTACCTGGCCTTTTCTTACCACAGAGCCCCTGTCCACATAAACATCTTTTACAAAACCGTTTATCTTAGGGAACATTTGCACAAATTCAAACGACTGCATCACACCCGGCAATTGCACTTCGCTGCCTATGCTGCGCGGCTGCAATGATATCAGCTGGTAAGACTCTTTTTCTATTGCTGCTTCTTTCTTTTTTTCGCTGGAGCTGCTACATGATGCAAAGCCTATTGCAGAAAAAAGAACTATGGATAATTGACTTATATATTTCATAAATAGATTTTAATTTATTTCGTCAGGTAATAATGATGGTGTTTTCAATGTTGCCTTGCTTTGCAACCATGCATAGCATTGTGGTACTATAAACAATGCAGCAAGGGTAGAAGCAATAAGCCCGCCGATCACCGCACGGCCCAATGGCGCCGTCTGGTCGCCCGATTCTCCAAGGCCGCTGGCCATTGGTATCATACCGGCTATCATAGCAAGGCTGGTCATCAAAATCGGCCTCAGCCTTATAGATGCGCTCACTGAGGCAGCTCTTACTACATCGTTATCGTACTCTATGCGCAGGTTCTCTGCATTGGTAACAATAAGTATCGCATTAGCCACCGATACCCCCGTTGACATGATAATACCCATATATGATTGCAGGTTAAGTGTAGCACCTGTCATCAATAGTATTACTATTGCTCCAAGTAACACAGCCGGCACACTCGAAAGCACTGCCAGCGACACTTTAAATGATTGGTAGTTTGCAGCCAGCAGCAGGAATATAACGATGATGGCAAAACCAAGGCCGCTCTGCAAGCTATTAAGCGTTTCAGTAAGCAAGGTTGACATGCCCTTCACTTCTATCACCAGCCCCTTAGGCAATTGCCCCAGATCTTTAATAGCGCCGTTTACCGCATTTGTTCCCCTGTTTAAATCTTTCTTATACAGGTTAGCGCTCACAGTTACGAACCTTCTCGGCCCTGTACGGTCATATTCACCCACAGTTGTATCCACAGCTATATTCGCCACATCCTGCAGCACCAGGCTCGACTGGCCACTCTGCAGCGGTATCTCTTTCAGGTCCTGTATGTTGTTCATCACATACTCCGGCACCTGCGCCTGTACCTGGAAGGTATAAGCACTCTTTTCATCCAGCCACAGGTTTTTTTCAGTATAGCGGCTCGAGGATGTAAATGCAGATATTGATCTCGATACATCTTTAAGATTGAGGCCCATCTGCGCAATTTTATAGCGGTCCAGCGTTATAGTGACTGTAGGGTATTTTAATGGTTGCTGTACCTGCACATCTCGCATATAGGGTATTGCCTTCAGTTCATCTACCAGCTTACCTGCATAGGTGGCTATGTCCTTCATATCTTTTCCTGCTACTCTTACTTCAATAGGAGTAGAGGCGCCCTGGCTCATTACTTTTTCAGTAAGTTCAATAGGCTCGAATGACATCTTCACATTTGGCAGCTTATTACGTATAGCCGCACGAAACTTTTCCTGGAAGGCATCTTTACTCATTTTAAAATGTTCATCTAACTGTATCTGCAATACTCCTTCGTGCGAGCCGGTATTAAAGACATACAGGTTGCCTGTACCGTAGTTGGTAGGTATTGTACCCACGTAGGCTGATGTGATCTCTACATGATTGTTAGTAAT
>JAFDXS010000360.1 GCA_018267795.1 Bacteroidota bacterium
TGTAGTACTTTCGTCATGCCTTTTTCAGTGGCTATTACATCATCCTCCAATACTAAGGCGAACTCATCCTGTTCCTCCTGCATCCTTTTGTAAACTTTCAGATGAGATAGCATACAGCCGGCCTGCGACTTCATGAAATCATTTTTTCTCAGCGCTACTAGTTCCAGTTCTTCATCACTCATTTGTCTGCCATCTACAGCGCTCACTATTTCATAATCCAGCTTCAGCTTTTTCAATTGCGCTTCTATTACCTCTCTTCGGCCCTTGCTGCGCTCCATGTTTATTACATACACTTTCATCTCTATAGGTTTTCCCTCTACTTACTATTAGCTATTTACAGGCTTTGGTTCATTCATTAGCTCATTATAGGTCATACTGTCTGTTATATGCCCGTTTTCAAGTTGGTAAATCTTGTTGCAATACTTCAGTGAGGTATATCTATGTGCTATAATGATAATGGTTAATTCTTCTTTACCAAGCTCCTGTATAGAATTTGTTATTTCCTCTTCAGTTTTTGAGTCAAGAGCAGAGGTGGCTTCGTCAAATATCAATACCTGTGCGCCTTTATATATAGCACGTGCTATTGCTATTCTTTGCTTTTGCCCGCCGGATAGATTATTGCCTCGCTCACTTAGTTTTGTATTCAATCCTTCCGGTAAGTCTTGTACAAGACCGCTAAGGCTTGACAGCCGCACCGCACGCTGCATTTTCTCCTGGTCTATATGTTCTCGATTTTCGCCAATTGCTATGTTCTCCATCAGCGAAGTATTCATTATAAATACTTCCTGTCGCACGTACCCCAGTATCTTCCACCATTCCTTTGCTGTATCGCCTGTTAATAAAGTACTATCTATTTTTATACTGCCATTAGTAGGCGTCAGGAAGCCGAGTATGTTATTTATCAGCGTAGATTTCCCCGCGCCTGACTGTCCTACAATACCTATCTTCTCGCCCTTTTTTATCTCCAGGCTGCAATCTTTTATCACATATTTTGAGTCCGGGCTATATCTGTAAGACACATTGTCAAAAACAATCTTGTTGTTAAAGGTCAATGGCTCAAAATGTTCAGGTGTTGCTTTTTTATTTTCATCAGGGAAGAAGTCCGGATCGCGGAAGATGAACTCAGTTGAAACAAGATTATTCATTGCCATCACAAACCTGTTGATAGAAGGGATGCTGCGATAGGCTATCACAGAGAATAAGCTGATTGTAGTAACGATTTTTTCTGAATCCTTTATTACATATACGCCGTAAAGCAGTATCAGTACAATACAAAGGAAAGTAGCGATCTCTATTATACGTGTAGGTATAAACAGCATAAAGTCCATCCTTCCCTGGTGTACACTGTACTCTTTTGCTGCATTTTCAAATTTCTTCTTAAAAGTTTTTTCTGTACCGGCTATTTTAATATCAGTATATCCGAATATCATTTCTTGCGCCCCTGCATACAGTTTTATACCGTTATTGCTTTTCTCAACGCCGGCAGTTTTTATCATATTCTTCACCTTGCTATAGAAGAAGCCCATGCTTGGCAGCAATACACCTATCAGCAGCAGGAATAGCTGCCAGTTCCATACACACACTATTACTGCGGTTAATAAAAAGACCATACTCTCATTTATAAGAATGATCGTAGAAATAGCTGCATTGCTGCATAAGCTTGTCTGCAGGTTAGTCAATTTATTTACTAATTCATTTGATGTGTCTTTTTGTATATCCAGCAGACTGCGGTTATATACTTTGTTCAGTACGTTCATTGATGAGGAAACAAACATATTCTGTACAAAGCGTACCTGCACGCGATTTATATATAGGCCAAATGCATTTTTGGCTACTATCAGTATAAAGAATAGGCCTACCAGTGTCAGCAGCAGCTGTTCTTTGCTCAGGTGAGCCAGCACTGGTATGGTATGTATCACGGTGTCGTAGTAGGTTTTTGAAAGGACCATTCCTATTACGGGTATTACACCTGCAAGGCCTACTAAATCCGTTATTGAGCTTATGAACGTAAGAAAAATAAGCCAGGTGAATGCCGTCTTCTGCTTAGCATTAAATATTCTATAGAGCTTACCAATAGTAGAGAGCGCTGCAATCCCCCGGAAATTCATCAATACAACCTGTTTTAATTAGACTGTAAAACTATCTAATTTCATCTAATAAAAAATGCTAATGGTTGTTATTGAATTGCAAACGCACTACAGGCTTAGATAGCCCTTTTACTGCCTATTTGGTAAAGAATTTGGCTATTTTGTTTTTATCACCCCTTTTCTTGCCATTCTCATCATAGTAGCCGCTGCCGTAAGAATCGCCTTTGCCATAGGAGTACCCGTAGCCATAGCCTGCACTGCCATATCCGTAGCCATACTTTTTCAGGTATTCTACGCCATTAAAGAGTATAGCAGGGTTCTGTATTTTGCCATCTTTGTGCAGCACGTCAAACATGCGCACCTGGTCCTTTACAGTATATGCCTGCCGTACTATAAATAGGTTGAGGCCGGAATGCTGAGATAGGATAAGCGCGTCTGATACCATGCCTATTGGTGCCGTATCTATTATCACTACGTCAAACATTTCCTGTAGTTCTTCTATCAGTTCTTTTGTTTTTGGCAGTACCAGCAGTTCACCAGGGTTGGGTGGTATAGGTCCGCAGTTAGCTATATACAGGTTTTCATGTACGCCTGAAGCCTTTATTACCCTGTCAAGTTCAGATAGCCCTGCCAGGTAACCGCTTATACCCCCGTCGTTATTTATACCCAGGTACTCACTGATCTTCGGTTTGCGGAGATCAAACTCCATAATTATGACACGTTTTTTAGCAAGTGTCATGGTTATGCCTAGGTTTATAGAGATAAATGATTTACCCTCGCCACTGGTGCTGGAGGTGATCATAAATACTTTCTTATTTGTCGATGCCGACATGAATTCAAGGTTGGCACGTATCAGCCTGAACTGTTCTGCTACGCCAGTGCGTATATGAGGCCCTACTACTATATTGCTGTCGCGGGATGAGTTTGTTTCTACTCTGCTCACAGTGCCTATTATAGGTATGGTAGTTAATGACTCAATATCATTTTCATTAATTACCCTGTTGTTCAGCATTTCGCGTATCACCAGGAACGATGCAGGTATCATTAGCCCCAGCAGGAACATTATGCTATATACGTTCTTACTCACAGGGCTTATCGGCGCTCCGCTGGCATAAGGCACTACTACAACTTTCGATTTATTGCTTGCAGCATATACCGATATTTCATTTTCCACACCTTTCTGGTACAGGTACAAGTATAGCGCCTGCAAT
>JAFDXS010000361.1 GCA_018267795.1 Bacteroidota bacterium
TCCAAATACAATAAGGATAACTTCTTTTTAATGGCTGGCCCATGCGTGGTGGAAAATGAAGAAGTAGTACTCAGCACAGCAGAAAAAATATTGGGTATCTGCGAGCGTCTGAAAATCCCGTTCATTTTCAAGTCTTCTTATCGCAAGGCGAACCGCACGAGACTGGATAGTTTTACCGGCATCGGTGACGAAAAAGCATTAAAACTCCTGGCTAAAGTAAGGGATACATTTCACGTACCGGTAGTGACCGATATACATGCTGCAAATGAAGCAGCAATGGCTGCTGAGTATGTAGATGTGCTGCAGATACCTGCGTTCCTTTGCCGGCAAACGGATATACTCATTGCCGCTGCAGAAACAGGAAAAGTAGTAAACGTAAAGAAAGGCCAGTTCCTTTCTCCGGAAGCTATGCAATTCGCGGTGGATAAGCTTACACAAAGCGGAAATGAACAAATAATACTTACCGACCGTGGCGCTACATTCGGCTACCACGATCTGATAGTAGATTACAGGGGCATACCTACCATGAAGGCGATGAATGTACCTGTAGTATTAGACTGTACACATTCCCTACAGCAGCCCAACCAGTCGAGCGGAGTAACAGGCGGCAACCCCGCTATGATAGAAACAATAGCCCGTGCAGGTATAGCAGTAGGTGCGGACGGCTTGTTCATAGAGACGCATCCTAATCCTGCCGTTGCAAAATCAGACGGAGCAAACATGCTGCGCCTTGATTTGCTTGAGGGCTTAATGGAAAAGCTGGTTCGCCTGAAAGCTGTGGTTAATACTTTTTAATCTGATTTTTATTTATTGTATTATACCGAATACCCCTATAAGGGGTATTCCTGTATATATTATAGTCCTTTACTGGAAAAATTGCTCCTTATCTTATAAGTTTGCGACATTCTAATTCATCATTATTCATGCTCAATAATAAAAAGATATGCCTGCTTATAGTTGCGGGCACATTGTCGCTGCAATTATTTGCGCAGAAAAAACAGTTCACCATTACCGAGGCTACCAATGGCATGGCTACCACGCTTGCACCTAAAAGCATTAAGCAGGCTTCATGGCAGCCGGGCACTGATAGGTTTTGGCAAGTAGTGAAGACAGGCAATAATGAAGCACTTGTGGTAAATAACTATACAAAAAATTATACTGATACAGTATTGCGCTTGTCCCAGCTAAATGAAACGACAAAAGAGAAACTAAAATCATTACCCACCATTCATTGGCTTGATAAAGAATATGTTTACTATACAAATGAGCAGAATGTAGAGAAGGGAATACTTACAGCTAAAGGCTTTCACTGGAGTCACTGGCTCACCCTGCCTAAAGAAGCCGATAATCTTACAGTAGATAAAAGCAGGAAGCTTGCCTACACGGTTGATAATAATCTATGGCTGCTTCTAGAAGATAAGACGCCGGTAAGGGTAACAAATGATGCCGACAAAAACATTGTAAACGGACAGGCCGTGCATCGTAATGAATTTGGGATAGATAAAGGTATATTCTTCTCGCCTAAAGGAAATTATCTTGCCTACTATCACATGGATCAGACAATGGTCAATGATTACCCTATCATTAACTGGGATACGATACCTGCCAATCCGCATATCATTAAGTATCCTATGGCTGGCGGTACTTCTCACCAGGTTACTTTATGCGTATATAATCCCGCTACCGGTAAAACAGTAACAATGAATACCGGCGAACCTAAAGACCATTATCTTACCTGCGTAACCTGGAGCCCTGACGAAAAATACATTTATATCGCTATCCTCAATCGCGACCAGAATCATCTTTGGCTCAATCAGTACGATGCTGCTACGGGCAAAGAAATTAAAACCTTATTTGAAGAAAAAGATGCAAAATATGTACAGCCTTTACACTCATTAAGTTTTATTCCCGGCAGCAATGATAAGTTTGTGTGGTGGAGTCAACGAGATGGGTTCATGCATCTCTATCTCTACAATACAAATGGCAAGCTTATACGCCAGCTGACAAAAGGGAATTGGGTAGTGAACGAGCTCATCGGTTTCAACGAAGCAGACAAGCAAGTCATTTACACTTCATCAGAAGAATCACCACTTGAAAAGCATGTCTATACAGTAAACTGGAATAATGGTAATATGCAACGTATAGATAAAGGCGACGGTATACACACTATTATAAGCAGTGAAGATGGCAAGTATATATTCGACGCATACTCCGCTGCACATACGCCTAAAAAGAGTGTGATACGATCAACAGACGGCAGTTATTCAAAAGTATTGATAGATGCTCCGGATCCATTAACAGACTATGATAGACCACAGATTCGTGAAATAAAGCTGAAAGCTGCAGACCATAAAACCACGCTCTATGGCAAACTGATACTTCCTGTTAATTTCGACAGCACAAAGAAATATCCGGTTATTGTATATCTCTACAATGGCCCCAATGTGCAGCTCATTCACAACTCATTCCCTCAGAGTGGCAATCTTTGGTACGAGTACATGGCACAGAAAGGCTACATAGTATTTACAATGGATGGCCGCGGTAGTAGCAACCGTGGTTTGGCATTCGAGCAGGCTACATTCCGCCATCTCGGCGATGTAGAGATGCAAGATCAGCTAAAAGGTGTTGACTATCTAAAATCATTGCGCTATGTAGATGCAAATAGAATGGGCATACACGGTTGGAGCTTTGGTGGCTTCATGACAACATCCATAATGCTAAAACATCCTGATGTGTTTAAATGCGCTGTAGCAGGTGGCCCGGTAATGGACTGGAAACTTTACGAGGTCATGTACACTGAGCGCTACATGGATACACCAAAGGATAACCCTGAAGGATATGAAAATGCCAACCTGCTTACTAAAGTAAAGAACCTGAAAGGCAAATTAATGCTCATTCACGGTACTGATGATAATACAGTGGTGTGGCAGAACAGCATTGACTTTATAAAGAAATGTGTAGATGAAGGAGTGCAGATAGATTATTTCGTTTACCCTGGTCACGAACATAATGTGCGTGGCAAGGACAGGGTACACCTCATGCAAAAAATATCGGACTACTTTGATGAGTACCTGAAGAAATAAAATGAAAATGGGCTGCTAATTAGCAGCCCATTTTTTTACCTATGGTTGTGAATTATAGTCTGTTACTCAATCCCAGCACATCCTTCATTTCAAAAATGCCTTCCTTTCCCAGCACATATTCTGCGGCCAATACAGCACCCAGCGCAAAGCCATCGCGATTGTGTGCTGTATGTATTATTTCTATATCGTCTATGGCTGACTGGTACTTTACATT
>JAFDXS010000362.1 GCA_018267795.1 Bacteroidota bacterium
CATCTTCCGAAAACTCCATAGCTAATTCAGATGTCAAGCCCCTAAAGTATGTAAATGAAATGCGCATTTACGAACCGGAAATAGTACGCAAGTTTGGTCTGGTTACTTATTTCGATTATGATGAAGCCTTGGCTGCATCTAAAAAGCTAAAGAAGCCTGTCATGCTCGATTTTACCGGTATCAATTGTGTTAATTGCCGTAAAATGGAATCTCAGGTATGGTCAAACCCCGAAGTGATGAAACGCCTTAAAAATGATTTCATCATTGTTTCTCTTTATTGCGATTATGATAAATTGGAACTGCCTAAGAGCGAACAACATTTTTCTCAGGCTTTACAGTCGCAGGTAATAACAGTGGGAGATAAAAATGAAGAGCTGCAGGCGGCAAAATACAATTCCAACTCACAGCCCTTCTATTTCTATGTAGATGAGAATGGTAATAAGCTGGCAGAAGAGGGTTATTCTTATGATCCCGATGTGCAGAAGTTTATTGCTCACCTTGATAAGGTAAAAGAGAATTATAAGAAGACTCACCCTTAATAGATATTCAAAGGATGCACTTAAGCATCCTTTTGTTTTAAAGCTTTTAGGATAAAAACCTAACGCACATGATTAAAATAATTTCAATTTCCCTTTCCCCTGCAGAGGCAGCTGAGGAAAGGAGTATAAAGAAAGCTATATCCGCTGAACTCGCATTAAGCGCAAAGCGCATCACAGGCTATAATATTCAAAAGCGCTCTATCGATGCCCGCGCCCGTCAGGCCAAAGTTATTTTACAGTTAGAAGTTTTTATTGATCAGAAAGTTCAGCTCCCCCAGGCTTTCGATCCACAGTTGCGCGATGTATCTCATGCTCCGCATGTAGTCATAGTTGGTGCAGGCCCTGCTGGTTTGTTTGCTGCACTCAGGCTCATTAATTTAGGCATTAAGCCCATTATCATCGAGCGTGGCAAAGATGTTCGCAGCCGTCGCCGCGATCTCGCCGCTATGAATAAAGAAGGTATCGTCAATCCCGAGTCCAACTATTGTTTTGGCGAGGGTGGGGCAGGTACCTATAGCGATGGCAAGTTATACACACGCTCTACCAAACGTGGCAATGTACAGCGCATTTTGCAATTGTTCCATCATTTTGGTGCCGAAGAGAATATTTTGTATGAGGCGCATCCGCATATTGGTACCAACAAACTTCCGCAGATCATCACAGCTATCAGGGAGCAGATTATTGCCTGCGGTGCAGAAGTGCATTTCAATAAGAAGCTCACGGATATAGTACTCGATCGGGATAATATCACTGCAGTAAAAACTGCTGATGGCGACACCATTGCGTGTTCCACCGTAATACTTGCCACAGGCCACTCAGCCCGCGATGTGTTCTCTTTGCTTCATGCTAAAAATATATTGGTAGAGGCTAAGCCATTTGCATTAGGTGTGCGCATCGAGCATCCTCAACAGCTTATAGATCAGGCGCAATACCACTGCTCAGTCCGCGACGCATATTTGCCACCTGCCAGCTATTCTCTTGTTTCGCAGGAGCAGGGCCGTGGCGTATTTTCATTTTGCATGTGCCCCGGTGGCATCATAGCCCCCGCAGCTACAGCTCCTGGCGAGATTGTTGTCAACGGTTGGTCCCCTTCTAAGCGAAATAACCCCTTTGCCAATTCAGGCACCGTAGTAGCTGTCGATGAGAAAGATTTTGTAGCCTATGGTTTCACAGGTCCGCTTGCCGGCATGTATTACCAGCAAATGGTAGAGCAAAAGGCCTTCAAGGTTGGTGGTGGCAACTTAGTAGCACCGGCACAGCGCATGATAGATTTTACTGAAGATAAAATCTCTTCTACACTTCCTGCATGTTCTTACCTGCCTGGCGTAGCTACTGCATCTATCAGGGATGTGCTCCCCGCAGAAGTGCATGCCGCGCTTAAGAAAGCAATGCATTCATTTGGCAAAAAAATGAAAGGCTATTATACTAACGATGCATTGCTTGTCGCTACCGAGTCGCGCACCAGTTCTCCCGTCCGCATCCCCCGCGATAAAGAAACTTTGCAACACCCGCAGATAAACGGTCTATATCCTTGTGCAGAAGGTGCAGGCTATGCTGGTGGTATCGTTTCGGCAGCTATCGATGGCGAAAGGATAGCCGAATTGATTGCGGCTAAGATGTTCATGTCTGCTTAATTTGCACAATGCGTTGATACCCAAACGGCTTGCTCAAAGCCCGAATTTCTGTTTTTCTATCTAAGTTTATTATCAGTAAATTTAGTATCTAAACATACTTCCATGGAAACAGAAGACATCACCCGGGGTAATGGTTTCAATAGGCGCAATTTCTTACAGAAGGGCATTATCATTTCAGCGGCCACTTTATTAGGTGGCGCAGGCTTGTTGGCTGGCTGTCGTATTGATGACAAGAAGGAAGATGATGATAAAGACGATGACGATGATAAAGATGATAATGAGCAAATAAGCCCCGGCGAAGATCTTATGCGCGAGCATGGCGTGCTCAACCGTGTATTGCTTATATACGATCATATTATTGTGCAGCTTGATAAAGCGGTAGATTTTCCATTGGACAGCCTTAAGGCAAGTGCAGAAGTTATTCGCAAGTTTATCGAAGACTATCACGAAAAACAGGAAGAAGACTTCTTATTTCCACGGTTCAAAAAAGCAAACAAGCTCACCGACCTGGTAGATACTTTAAAGCAGCAGCATGATGCTGGCCGTCGCCTTACCGACCAGGTTATGGCCTATGGCAATATGCAGAGGCTCAATTCTGATGACGATCGCAAAAAGCTCTCCATGTTGCTCACTACTTTCAACATTATGTATCGCCCCCACGAAGCAAGAGAAGATACCGTCCTGTTTCCTGAGCTGCGCAAAATTGTGTCAAAGAATGAGTACGACTCTTTAGGCGAAGATTTTGAGAAACGCGAACATCAGATATTCGGGCAGGATGGCTTCGAGCTATATGTATCTAAAGTCACTGATATAGAAAAGCGCCTCGGTATTTACGATCTCGCACAGTTTACTCCTAAGATATAGTACTCCTGCATGGCAAAGAAAAGCGCAGGCATTCTTGCCTATAGGCTGGTAAATAAAGAATTGGAAGTTCTGCTGGTACATCCCGGTGGCCCTTTCTTTATTAAGAAGGATGCTGCATCATGGTCTATACCCAAAGGAGAGTTTTCCGAAGACGAAGATCCGCTTACGGCAGCAAAGCGCGAGATACAGGAAGAGCTGGGTTTTACACCCGATGGGGAGTATGTGCAGCTTTCAGCTATTAAGCAAAAGGCTGGTA
>JAFDXS010000363.1 GCA_018267795.1 Bacteroidota bacterium
GAGGCCGCCTTCTATCATATATTGATCGTCTTTAGTATCCATATTCTGGTCTGCGTTTTCCAGCATCTGCAGGTCTTCTTCTGTTACATCAGCCTCTGTACCCATCACTATATCTACATCTGCATCGTTTGCATTGTTGTCAGTTGTATTGGGTGTTTCATTATTTACAAATGCAGTATTGTTTTCGAGGCTGTTTTCTATCTTAGGTCGTAGTTCCTGTGTATCATCTGCTGCAGCTAGTTGTTCCTCATTCAGGTCTTCGTTCCCATTATTGTTCCCGGCCCTTGTTATATCCTCGTTGGATGGGTAGTGCGGGTAGCCTGGCAGGTCCTGGTTATTATCCTTTTTATTTTTGTTGTCCATATAATTTATTGTTTAGATATAGGATTAGAAAATCATGCCGCTATCATATTGAGCTTTATTATAATGGAGCTAATTTACCATTTTTATAGTGGCTCCATTGTATATCTTTTCCCATAGTGCCGCGTATGCGTGTCCATAATGATTCCTTTTCCGTTATGGATACAAAGGAATCAACTTTTGCGGGTTCAGGATTTATGTGTGGATTTAAATGATTGTATTGCGCCAGCGAATCTGTAACAAATGGCAAATGATATATGCGCGATGCAAATCTCTTACGGGTAAATCTTCTTAATAAAAATGACTGAAAAGGATCTGTAGCTAATGCCAGTGTTTTAAAACCATGCTGCTTTGCTACCAGATAAGAGTAATAAACATTCTCAGTACTATGCCTTGCCTGTGTATCATAAAAAATATGTTTTTCGGGAATGCCCAGTTGTTGCGCATACAGGCCCATTATCACAGCTTCCTTATACGGCGAATATACTGCCGCACCTGAATAAATAATGTTCTTAGCATAGCCGTTCTTATAAAGTATATAAGACCACAATACCCGCGATTTCATTACAGAATCCCAATTGCCATTATTGAATGGCACACCCGGTACTATTATAGCATCAAAAGGCTTTAATTTTTCAGCATTTGCATATGCTCTCCTTGGACCTTTCTTGGGTGTGATGCAGCCGAAAAGATACATAACGATGATGCCCAATAGGGTAGCAGAAAATGAGCGCGCATATCTTTTGTTAGAAAACATAATCAGGTAACAATTTATACTAAAATTGAAACTGTTATTGTTAATCACTAAAAAATAACGCCAAAATGATATTTAAGGTTGATACTGTTTTACTACATTTTTCAACTCGTTGAGTTTCAGCAGGGCCTCAACAGGTGTTAATGTGTTAATGTTTGTTTCGTCCAGCAGTTGCTGCACTCTTCGCAGGTCTTCGGTTACTCCTTCAAAAATATTCAGTTGGAAATTGGCTGCAGGCTGTATCTTTTTTACTTTCTGTACAGTTTCACCGGCGCTGCCATGTTTTTCTTCCAGCAGTGCCAGTATCTCGTTTGCCCTGTCCAACAGTTTATTAGGCATGCCGGCCATTCTTGCTACTTGTATACCAAAACTGTGTCTGCTACCACCAGGTGCTAATTTGCGCAGAAAAATCACCTTATTGCCTGTTTCTTTATGGGTAATATGATAATTCCTCACCCTGGGCAATTGATGTTCCAGCTCATTCAGTTCATGGTAGTGTGTAGCAAATAATGTCTTTGGCCTTGCAGCGCTATTGTGCAAAAACTCTACTATAGACCATGCTATGGATATACCATCGTAGGTGCTGGTACCTCTGCCTATTTCGTCGAGCAGTATCAGGCTTCGTTCGCTTACATTATTAATAATGCTCGCCGTTTCATTCATCTCCACCATAAAGGTACTCTCGCCGCCACTCAGGTTGTCTGATGCGCCTACGCGGGTAAATATTTTATCCGTAAGCCCTACGTGTGCACTTTCAGCAGGTACAAAGCTACCCATGTGCGCCATCAATGTGATAATAGCCGTTTGCCGTAACAGAGCGCTCTTACCACTCATGTTAGGCCCGGTAAGTATTATTACCTGCTGCTCTTCTTTATCCAGCACTATATCATTAGCTACGTATGCTTCGCCCGGTGGTAGCTGTTGCTCTATTACAGGGTGTCTGCCTTGTTTTATCTCCAGTACTGTATCTTCTGATATTTTAGGGCGATGGTAATTGAATTGTTTGGCGTTATTGGCGAAGCATAGCAGACAGTCTAGTTGGGCAATTATATGCGCATTGTTCTGTATAGCTGCAATATGTGGCTCTACTTCAGCCAGCAGTTGTTGGTATAGCTGCATTTCCAGCGCCAGTATCCTTTCTTCTGCACCTAATATCTGCTCTTCATATTCTTTTAGCTCCGGTGTTATATATCGCTCGGCGTTCGCCAGTGTTTGTTTTCTTATCCAGTCGCCGGGTACTTTGTCTTTGTGTGCATGTGTTACCTCCAGGTAATAACCAAACACATTGTTGTAGGCAATCTTTAGAGATGATATACCCGTGCGTTGCGATTCTTTTTGCTGTATTTGCAGCAGGTAGTCCTTGCCATTGCGCGATATACTGCGCAGGTGGTCCAGCTCTTCAGATACCCCCGCCCGTATCATGCCACCTTTCTGTGCTTGTACAGGTGCATCTTCTACCAGTATGCTCATAATGCGGTCCTGTAGCGCAGTTAGCGGTTGCAATGTTTGCACTATTCTGCATAGCGCCTCTTCTTCCGATTCCGCGCATTTCACCCTCATCTCTTCTATGCATTTCAGGCTTCTTGCCAGCTGCACTATCTCACGCGGGTTGGCCTTCTTTAACGGTATCTTGCCTACCAGTCGCTCCACATCGCCTATTTGTTTTACCAGGGTGGTAAGCGTATGGTTCAGGTCTTGCGCCAGTATGAAGTGGCTTACCAGGTTCAGTCTTAGCTCAATTCTATGTATGTCAAACAATGGGAAAATGAGCCAGCGTTTCAATAGGCGCGCACCCATCGATGTATGTGTATGGTCTATTGCCTGCAGCAGGCTGCTGCCTTTCTCGTCACTGCTATGCACCAGCTCAAGATTGCGTATAGTAAAGCGATCCATCCACAAGAACTCGTCAGCTACTATGCGTTGTAATGCATTTATGTGTTGCAAATTGGCATGTTCGGTATCTTTCAGATAATGCAGTACTGCACCGGCAGCTATAGTGCCGGCTTTCATATCCTCCATGCCAAAACCTTTCAGCGATTGTGTCTGAAATTGTTGTAGCAATAAGTCATAAGTATATTGCTCCTGGAATATCCACTCATCCAGTTGAAAGGTATAGATCTTAGTATCAAAATGTTCTTTAAAGCGTCTTACCTGCGATTTGCACAACAACAATTC
>JAFDXS010000364.1 GCA_018267795.1 Bacteroidota bacterium
CTCTTTCTTTGAATAATAGAAGTTGGTGGACTGGTTCACATCTTGCTGCTTCGCAAACGGTGTATGGTCATGCTTATAGGCGTTGGGCCATAGGTGCATGTATATAAACTTCAGGGTGTCGGGTGAATTGTTTATGTACTGCAACTCTTCGTATGCGTATAAAAAGTTCTTCCGGTCATCCAGTCGCACATCTATTTTGGTGTTCACGGTTTGCTGCCAGCTTTGCGCATTGGCTGCACTGCTTAGTAATAGAGTAGTTCCAAATAGTACTAAATACTTCATAATGCTAAAATACTTGCTAATATTCATACCTCGAAATAAGGCCGCAAGGCATATTAGAACGCCCATATTCCAACTTTTGATATAATCATTTTCAAATTTTATTCTTCATATTACCAAATACTCAAATTGCCACACTTAGCAATTATATTTGCAGCGAAATATTTAAACATGCAACGCGATACTGCCATCTTTGAACTGATTGATGAAGAACTCGAACGTCAACGTCGTGGACTCGAATTGATTGCTTCTGAAAACTTCGCCAGCCTGCAGGTAATACAGGCCATCGGCAACCCTATGAATAACAAGTATGCCGAAGGCTATCCGGGTCGCCGTTATTACGGTGGCTGCGAGGTGGTAGATAAGAGTGAGCAGTTGGCTATCGATCGTGCAAAGGAAATATTTGGTGTGTCTTATGCCAATGTGCAGCCCCACAGCGGTGCCCAGGCTAATGCCGCGGTAATGCTGGCCATTCTTCAGCCTGGCGATACCATCCTTGGTCTAGATCTTAGCATGGGTGGTCACTTAACGCATGGCTCTCCGGTCAATTTCTCTGGCAAGCTCTACAAAGCAGTGCATTACGGTGTTTCCAAAGAAACAGGCCTTATAGATTACGAAATGCTCGAAAAGCAGGCGCTGGAGCATAAACCAAAGCTTATCATTTGTGGCGCTTCTGCCTACAGCCGCGACTGGGATTATGCCCGCATCCGCGCTGTTGCCGATAAAATAGGCGCGCTGGTAATGGCTGATATTGCGCATCCTGCCGGTCTTATAGCTAAAGGTTTATTAAGCAGCCCTTTCGATCATTGTCATATTGTTACTACTACTACACACAAAACACTTCGTGGCCCGCGCGGTGGTATGATACTCATGAAGAACGATTTCGAAAACCCATGGGGCCTTACTGGGCCTAAGGGCGAGATCCGTCTCATGAGCCAGTTGCTCGATCTGGCACTGTTCCCTGGCACCCAGGGCGGCCCGCTGGAGCATATCATCGCCGCAAAGGCAGTCTCCTTCTTTGAGATCCTTCAGGATGAGTATATGGCCTACGCAAAGCAGGTAGTTAGCAATGCCCAGGTACTTGCTAAAAGTTTCACTGACAAGGGCTACAACATTGTTTCAGGCGGTACGGACAATCACCTCATGCTTATAGATCTGCGCAATAAAAATATTAGTGGTAAGAAGGCAGAAAATACATTGGTAAAGGCAGACATCACTATTAATAAGAATATGGTTCCTTTTGATGATAAGTCTCCTTTCATCACTTCAGGTATCCGTATAGGTGTCCCAGCTATCACTACCAGGGGTCTTAAAGAAGAGCACATGTCTCAGGTAGTAGATTGGCTCGATCGTGTGCTCATGCAGCCTGATAACGAAGATGTTATTACAGCAGTTCGTGGAGAGGTTAATGAATTCATGACCCAGTTCAAATTGTATCCTGAATTAAAGTAGGGATAATAATTATATATGTAATTATTAGCTGCTGCGTTTCGCGGCAGCTTTTTTTTTGCTCTTTTTTTAAACCTTTTTTCATTTTACCCTGTCTATTATAGCAACTCTCTATTTCATTAATAATGCGTAACAACATTAAACCTAACCCTGTAAGGAAACTTGTCAATTTGCTTAAGGCAATTTCATGGGTTATCTCGTACCTCAAAGCACCCTCTAACGACTGGGAACTGTAACTGTTACAGTTAGATGAAAAAAGAAAAGGAACTGGGAACAGTTCCTTTTTTGCTTCAAGATCATTTAAAGCGTTTTGGTTTTCATTGTTTTGGTTGTAGCTTCTTTACATTACTTTATACATGCGCGTGGCAGTGTGTACATATTCTATTGGCTCAAAGGTGCTGTCAAAGGTTTGTTTCAGGTCATTTAGTTTATTTTCCAGCTTGGCCACATGGTCGCCTATATTTTTGTTGTTTTTGTATTTATCTATTAGCTGGTTGTATTTATCTATGTGTTCTCTTATGCGGTAGGTCACATCGCCATACTTCATTTTCAGGCTTTGTACGTCCATCAGTTGATAGTATATATTTTCCTTCCAGTCCTTCGGGTTTCGTTGCTTCATTTCTACTACGTATAGTGCAGCTTTATCACGCAGCAGTGTCAGGTACAAATATCTTTTATTTGCATCGCTTTCTCTGGTAAATGCATTGGTAAATTCAGCTCTGTTTATATCCACCATATGCAGGTTACGGTTTAGCGAGCTGTCATAATATACTTGCATTTCTTCCAGGCTTTTTGTTATTGCATCCCATTCATTCTCTATCATGTTTTTGTCTGTCGTAAATTGGCTTAGTGTTGTCGTCACTGCAAACATAGTTTCGGCTTCCCGCTTCATTTCTCTTTTATTATGGCCTATGGTATTTACATATTTGGCCATGCCGGAGAATAATAGTTGCGAGTAGGCTCCTACCAGTGGTATGCCGAATGATACATTGCCGGTAGCGCTTATCATGTCGCTTACAGTGTGCAGGGTAGCATCACGTTCTTTATGTTTTTGCACATACGCTTTAAATTTTTCAAAGCCTGGCTGAAAGCCCGCATAGTTTACAGGGTTGCTTGTTTCTGTCAGTGCATTGAAGAAATCTTTTGTGGTATGGAACAGTATCAGAGGCTTTATTTCTCTGTCCATCGATACCAGGTTTATCACAGCGCTTTGATAGTTGGCTTCGTAAGTGTTCAGTTCATTGGCTTCTATGGCTTTTTGTTTTTCTTCCAGTATCTGCACGCGTTCTACCAGTTTGTCTATGCGTTCTTTGGGGTTGCCGGTCATTTTTATTGTGCTGTCCAGTTTGCTCACGCGTCTGTCCAGCTTTACTATGGTCGAGTCAAATTGTTCATTCTTCTGGGCGAGATTCTGTTGTATATCGCCCAGTATTTTCTCCCTGATGTTTTTTTCAGTGAGCGTACTGTCACTAATTTCAGCATTTGCATATACATAGCACAGGCTGATCAGTGAAACTATCAGTAGCTTTTTCATGACTATTTAGTTTTTTTGAGAATGCT
>JAFDXS010000365.1 GCA_018267795.1 Bacteroidota bacterium
AGGGCTTCGAAGGGAAGACCGGCAGTCATAGCACCGTCGCCTATGATGGCTACATGCTGGCGAGCGGTTTCGCCCTTATACTTAGACGCGATGGCCATGCCGAGGGCAGCGGAAATAGAAGTGGAAGAGTGCCCAACGCCGAAGGCATCATAAGGGCTTTCGCTACGCTTAGGAAAGCCGCTGATACCCCCATGCTTGCGATTAGTATGAAACTGCTCGCGACGGCCTGTGAGAATTTTGTGGCCATAAGCCTGATGGCCTACGTCCCAGATAAGCTGATCGTCAGGTGTGTTCATTACATAGTGTAATGCCACTGACAGCTCCACCACGCCCAGACTGGCACCAAAGTGGCCACCGTGCACGCTGACGCAGTCTATAATGAACTGGCGTAATTCATTACAAACTTGTTGTAACTGACTTTTATCAAGCTTTTTTAAATCATCAGGCGTGTTAATCTGGCTCAACAAGGGGCCTGCGGCAATTTCTTCCATTCACGGGGATTGAAAATATCATTCAAAATTAATTAAAAATTGCGATGTTGGCTTATATGTCATGCTAAAAATCGTTAAAACATACGATTATTTATATGTAACAAGTAAGTCAAGATTTCATTAAAATGAACAAAAACTAAGCCAATAAGGTTGCAAGACCGTTACCTTTGCGATGAAATTTTTATAAATGTTTAATCGTTATCTGCGTACTTATCCCTGGTATTTTCAGCTGTTGATGTTTGTGCTGATGGTGTTTACGCTTTTCTCTTTTGTTTCATTAATAGCACAGGCTCTATTGCCTAAGATAACAGGGTACTCTATAAGTGCACTTGTGGGCATTAATGAGCAAAGTCCTAAGACGCTGGTAAACGCATCGCTGCTGATGCAGGCTATAGCCCACGTGGGTATATTTCTTTTTCCATCTTTATTATTTGCCTATCTCACCCATCCAAGACCGGGATATTACCTGGGAATGCGTAGGCCGGGAAAGAGTATACATTGGCTGTTGGTGATATTTATAGCGCTGGGTGCTATACCTGTATTTATGAGCATGGCGTCGCTCTTTCAGAACCTGCATTGGAAATGGGCGGATGAGGCACAGCAAAGGATTGACAATTTAGAAAAACCCTACCTGAATATGAGCTCTATGGGCGACCTACTAAGGGTATTTACAGTGATGGCAATACTGCCTGCACTGGGTGAGGAACTTTTCTTCAGGGGCATCATTATGCGTTTTGCGAAGAAGCGCAGCAGGGGCATGACATTCCCCATTCTTATTACCTCTACTATGTTTGCCTTGTTTCATTTTACAGCATACGGGTTCTTCCCTATACTGTTTGCAGGGATATTGCTGGGGCTTATTTACTATCTCACCGGTTCTATTATCTGCAGCATGCTCTTTCACCTGCTGAATAACGGGCTGCAGATAATACTGATGTATGCGGCTAAGGACAATGCACAACTGAAGGGACTTGTGGATAGCAATTCATTACCTATTTACCTGCCTATACTAGGGCTTATAGTATTCGGCATCGCCTTTTACCTGCTATGGAAAAACCGTACGCCGCTGCCTGATAACTGGGCTTCAGATTTTACGGAAGCAGAACTTTCTGAAAAAGCATTATAAATTAGCAGCTTCAATCATTATTCATGGCTCTTAACTGGCCCACATTTTTTACCCGCCTTGGCAGCGCAATAGTTTTCTGCATTGTAATGATGGCCGGACTGCTATGGAATATTGTAGCATTTACAGTGCTGGTGAGCCTGATACAGTACCTGTGCCTGAGAGAATACTTCAGGCTGATAAAGAAGATAGACCCAGAAATAAACTGGCCGGGATGGCTAATGATGCTATTGCAGATAGGTAGCCTGGGGCTGCTATGGTTTGGGCTGTGGGATATACCGAAGTTTGAGGGCAGAATGATGGGGTTTGTTTTTTTGATCATACCTACCACCATCATCCTGATAGCGTTTCTTTCAAAAGGGAATGCGTGGAAGACGGGGATGTATGCACTGGGCAGTATTTTCTATATTACTATGCCTATGCTGGCATTAACTGGGCTGCACAGCATCTGTATGGTGTTGCCTATTGCGCTGATACTGATGATATGGATGAATGATACCATGGCCTACCTTGTAGGCTCATTCATAGGTAAAACACCATTCTCCGCCATATCGCCTAAGAAGACATGGGAAGGAACGGCTGGTGGTGCAATACTGACGCTGGCGGGCGCTGCCGTATGGGGATATTACTCGCCTATCTACCACATGGTGGACTGGATGGCCCTTGCACTGTGTGCTGCAATAGCCGGCACTGCAGGCGATCTGCTGGAGTCGAAGCTGAAACGAATGGCCGATGTAAAGGACTCCGGCACAATGATGCCGGGACATGGTGGTGCGCTGGATAGATTTGACTCGCTGCTGGTGGCTGTGCCTTTTGCCTTCTGCTACGCTTATTTGTTTATGCCGGACATTTTCTGGAAGATTTTTTAAGATTAACTTTGCCCACAATTTTAACGTATGAAGTTTCACCGCGAAGGGTTTAGATATATTATTATGGCCACCCTGGCCTGGCTTGTTATCGGTTATCTGACCGTGCATTTTCTACTTGCCATGCTATGGCTGGTAGTAGCTATTAACCTGATCATATTCCTTGTATGGTTTTGGGTATTGTGGTTTTTTCGCCTGCCAACAAGAACGCATAGCAGCGGGGAAAATAAAATAGTAGCGCCTGCGGACGGAAAGGTAGTAGTGATAGAAGAAACTTACGAACCGGAATACTTTAAGGACAAACGCCTGCAGGTATCCATCTTCATGTCACCGCTGAATGTGCATGTGAACAGAAACCCGATAAGCGGAGTAGTTAAATATATGAAGTACCATGCGGGCAAATACCTGGTGGCCTGGCACCCAAAATCATCGACCGAAAATGAGCGCACGACCCTGGTAATAGCCAATGACAAAATGGAGCTGCTAATGCGTCAGATAGCCGGCGCTATGGCACGCCGTATATGCTACTACGTAAAAGAAGGTGATGCAGTGAAACAAAATGATGAATTTGGCTTTATACGCTTTGGCTCCAGAGTGGATGTATTTTTCCCGGTGGGCACTAAACTGGATGTTAAAATTGGCGATGTGGTGAAAGGCGGCGTAACTGTATTAGCTCATTTATCATAAATTTATAGTTCATAATTCGTTATCTTTAATTCTATTAAAAACATACAACAATGAAAAAACTGACTTTAATACTGGGCATGTTAATGATTGTAGGCGGTACTGCATTTGCACATGATGG
>JAFDXS010000366.1 GCA_018267795.1 Bacteroidota bacterium
CTGAGCCGGGCCTGGTAGAGAATATGGCCCAGACAGCCGGTGGCGGCATAGGCTACCGTGCGCAAATGGAAGGCAGACCGGTGACTATAGGCTATATAGGCGCACTGAAAAACCTGAAGGTAAAAGAGCTTCCACAAATAGGCGATACTATAATAACAGAAATACGCTACATGCAAAGGGTAATGAATGTGCACCTGGTAATAGGTAACGTGTACCTGGACGGCAGGGAAATAGCCAGTTGCGAATTCAGAATATTTGAAAAAAAGGATTAATGGCAGCTCCTGTTTATGCAATAGCATCCAATGCTGTTTCGTCCTTAGGTATGTCTACTGCTGCGCACTGGAAGGCCATTGTCAGTGGTCAATCAGGTATTAGCAAATACACAGATAAAACTTTTTCAGAAACACCATTTCACGCGTCAAAGCTGGAGCCATCGCAGTGGCAAAGCATACAATCTCAACAGCAAAGCCAGGAATTTTTATCTCCATTTGAGCAATTAGCAATATATTCTGCTAAGGCAGCCTTGCAGGAGTGCAGGGAAGATATAGACTTGTCAAAAACAGTAGTAATATTATCTACTACTAAAGGGAATATAGAACTGCTGGGGCAAATCCCCGACGAGCGCACACTGTTAAACAACAGTGCTGATATAATAGCGAAACATTTGGGTATAGTTACTAAACCTTCAGTGGTATCTCACGCTTGTGTATCAGGTGTGGTTGCACAGCTATATGCATTACGATTGCTACAGGCCGGCAGGTACATAAATGCCATTGTAATAGGTTGCGACCGGTTTTCAAAATTTGTATTAAGTGGTTTCCAATCTTTCCTTGCTATATCAGATGAGCCATGCAGGCCATTTGACGAAGCAAGAAAAGGCATTACGCTTGGTGAGGCAGCTGCTACCGTTATTTTATCTACAAGGGCAGATGAGCCACTTGCACAACTATGTGCAGCGGCCACATCTAACGACGCAAACCATATTTCCGGCCCATCGCGCACAGGTGAGGAGCTGGCCTTAGCTATTAGCCGCACCCTAGCACAGGCGGGTGTTGTGGCAGATGATATAAACATGATATCTGCACACGGCACAGCTACAGGATATAATGACGAAATGGAATCAAAAGCTTTTGCTTTATCCGGCCTGTTGGCTTGCCCGGTGCATAGCTTTAAAGGTTATGTGGGCCATACACTTGGTGCTGCGGGCGTACTGGAAACAGTGGTACTAATAGAAAGCTTGCGCCATCAGCAGCTAATACCATCATTAGGATTTGAAAAATTGGGGGTATCGCAGCCGCTCAATATTACAACGCAATTGCAATCGGCTAATATTAAATATGCACTTAAAACCGCTTCCGGCTTTGGCGGTTGTAATGCAGCTATGATATGGAAGAGATCTTAAAGTTTGCCAAGCTGACTTATAGCACACCATGCCATTAAGCCCATACCCGTTTTCAGCGCATTCTCATCAATGTCAAAATGAGCGTTGTGTACCGGTGCAGTAAATTCTTTATTATCTCTGTTAGTACCTATACGAAAGAAACAGCCAGGCATGTGATGTGTGTAAAAGCTAAAATCTTCACCTGCCATACGCATATCTAGTGTGCGGACTTTTTCCTCACCTAAATATTCTTTTGCAAAGCTTTCCACGCTATCTGTAAGTTTAGGATCATTGAAGAGGGAAGGGTAGCCCTGCGGTATATCTATTATAGCTTTTGCGCCATAGGCAGCGCAGGTTTGTTCTGTAAAATCCTTTATCCACTTATGGGCCTCGTAGCGCCACTTTTCGTCCATCGTGCGGAAAGTACCAAGTATCTCTACCTTATCGGGTATTACATTAGTAGCAAAGCCACCTTGTATCTTGCCGAATGTAAGTACTGAAGGTATGAGAGGATTAGCCTTGCGTGCTACTACCTGCTGCAAACCTGTTATTAAGAGCGCTGCGATGGATATTGGGTCAACTGTTTGCTGTGGCAATGCGGCGTGGCCACCTTTGCCCTCTATTGTTATATATATTTCATCAGCGCTAGCCATGTATTGGCCAGCTCTAAAACCGGCAGTTCCGCTTGGTAAGTGTGGATATACATGCAGTGCAAGTATAGCATTAGGCTTAGGGTTTTCAAGCACCCCTTCTTTTATCATAATGCTTGCGCCACCAGGGTGCATTTCCTCACCCGGCTGAAAAATTAGCTTTATAGTGCCTTCCCATTCATCGCGTGTTTCATGCAGTATGCGGGCAGCACCCAGCAGGCAGGAGCTGTGTACGTCATGGCCGCAGGCATGCATTACGCCGTCGTTTTGAGAGCGGTAATTAGTATTATTTGCTTCCTGTATAGGCAATGCATCCATATCTGCGCGCAGGGCTATACAGTGTTTATCGGGGTTATTACCTTTTATTATTCCAACTATACCGGTGCCTGCCACACCTGTGGTGTGTGCTATGCCCCAGCTCGTAAGCTTTTCGGAGATGAATTTAGATGTATTGAATTCCTTAAAAGAAAGTTCAGGGTTTGCATGAATATGATGACGTATGGCTTGTACCTCAGGAAAGTATTCCTCCGCCTTTTCGCGAATGCGATTAATTATCATTTCTTATAGTGTTTATAACAACAATATCCGGTACTATCATGCAAGGATTGTAAAGAGTAGTGGCCTGCCTGTATATATCTTCGGCCTCAGCTCTGCTGCGAAAGTTACCAACCTTTACCCTGAAGTGAGGTGATACATAAGTAAGATAAGTGGGAATACCAGGGAAACGCCGCATAAAGTCATTTTTTACGCTTGTGGCCTTGTTGCGGTCATTGCCATTATATATCTGCACTCTATAGCCATGTGCAGAATATATACCACCATACATAGCATCCTTATGCCTACGCAGCAATACATCCAGGCGTGGATCGGCATGCAATGCTACACCGGCTGTATCAGTATTGCGTTTGTTATGTGCAGCAGGATCGTCATAAGATACCTTTATCTGCGCCTTGCCATGATTGGCCTGGAGCAATAGACAAAGAACCATTATCAGACTTATCCCTTTCATACTACTAAATAAAAATACTACTGTATAACAACAAATCAACTAAAAGCTGCCGAAGCTCTATAAGTTCTTCACTATTTCTTTTGCAAATTCACTTGTCTTCAGCAAAGTAGCATCATGCATCAGGTTGTAAAAATCTACAGTTACACGTTTGCGCATTATTGTTACGCTTAGTGCTTCCGTTATACTTACAGCAGCTTCGTGCCAACCCATATATTCCAGCATCATTACCCCGCTCAGCAGCAGG
>JAFDXS010000367.1 GCA_018267795.1 Bacteroidota bacterium
CTTCTGGCAGTGGTATTATATTAGACACTTATGCAGGCGTACAAACGCAGGCATTAAATGGTAACCTCTATGGCGATCTTAGCCATGCTGCTGGCCATAACTTTATGCCGCAGGGTGGGAGTGAACTGCCCGCCTGTCAGCTTACCCAGATAAAGAAATGGATAGATGCCGGTGCTTTGAACAATTAGCTATCATACTAAAGGAAATCTACTTCGGATGACGATGCATTAACTGTATCATATAAAATGAAGCCTGTAAGCACCCAGTCTTTTCCCTCGTCTACACCCGGCGCTCCGCAATAGGTGCTGTAGTCTGCTGTTGTGTCTGTGAAATGTGAACAAAAATTTTGATTTTCCTTGAGATTAAATGATTTACCCCTATATTTAAAATGCTTAATAAAACGGCATTAATGGAAAATAAGGACCAGGGAACAGGCAGCGTAATAAATACACAAAAGACAGCGGGCGCAGAGCAAGAACTAACTGCTACCAATGAAGATGTAATAAGCTATGGCAAAACAGGATCAAGCTCGGGGGCTTTGTCCACATTGGTGACTGTGTTTTTCTTCTGGGGATTTATAGCTGCGGGCAATGGTGTGTTCATTCCTTTTTGTAAGAACTACTTTAAACTGGACCAATTCCAATCACAACTTGTGGACTTTGCTTTTTACCTCGCTTACTACCTGGGGGCTTTGATACTATATCTTATAGCTTCCCTTTTGGGAAAGGATATGGTGGCTAAATGGGGCTACAAGAACAGTATAGTATATGGGTTGCTTTTCTCGGCTGTGGGCGCAGTAGTGATGATAGTGGCTGTAAATGCCAACAGCTTCCCAAGTATGCTAATGGGGCTTTTCGTAGTAGCCCTCGGCTTCTCGTTGCAACAAACAGCGGCAAATCCTTTTACTGCTTTGCTGGGTGCGCCTGAGACAAGTGCGCATCGTATAACATTAGGCGGTGGCATTAATTCGTTCGGTACTACGATAGGACCTATTGTGGTAGCGCTGGCTCTATTTGGCACAGTGCATAGCAGCGATACACAGATCAATTCGCTAAGTCTGGATAAGGTGACACTGCTGTATGCAGCAGTTGGTGCTCTGTTTATTATTGCTGCGATGGTATTCTTCTTTTCCAAGAAGCTGCCTTCCGGCAAGTATGAAAGTGGTACAGAGAAATCACCCAAAGCAGTGGCTGCACTGTTGGTGATGACTGTATTACTAATACTTGTTTTCATACCTATATTCAGAAGCTATCAGGTTGTGTCAACAGATGCCAGCGTAAATAGCGATCTGGACATGATGCGTATGAAGTGGCTGCTGGGAGGGCTTGCCGTGGTGGTGGGCACGTTACTGTTCTCACTATTCAGTGCTAAACGCAATAGCAATGGCTGGGGCGCTATGAAGTACCCGCAACTGATACTGGGAATGCTGGGTATACTAACATACGTGGGTGTAGAAGTAGCTATACAAAGCAATATGGGTGAGCTGCTGAAGCAGCCAGCCTTTGGTGGATATACCTCTTCGCAGGTTGCACCTTTCATATCGATGTATTGGGGCAGCCTGATGATAGGTCGCTGGGCTGGGTCTATAAAGGTCTTTAATCCGAGTACTACTGTACGTAATGTGCTTATATTCCTGTTGCCGCTTATAGCCTTTGGTGTGGTGCTGGCCGTAAATGCAATAGCACAAAATGATATAAGCCCACTAAGATGGTATATAATATGTGTATTGATACAGATAATAGCGATGATGATGGGTAAAGATAAACCTGCAAGAACGCTGCTTATCTTTTCGCTGCTTGGTGCAGTGGCAATGCTAATTGGTATCTTCACTACAGGACAGCTGGCTATATATGCCTTCCTAAGCGGCGGACTTTTCTGCTCTATTATGTGGCCAAGTATTTTTGCGCTGGGTATTGCAGGGCTGGGCAAACATACATCTCAGGGGGCAGGCTTCCTGGTGATGATGATACTGGGCGGTGCACTGATACCACCAATACAGGGTAAGCTTGCCGATATTGTAAGTATAGGTATACATAATTCTTACTGGGTGCCTGTACTGTGTTTCGCTTACCTGGCCGTGTTTGCTGTTGCTGTAAGAGGTATTCTGCGCAAACAGGGAATTGACTTTGACAATATGATAGGTGAGGGGCACTAAATGTATTCTTATATATCTATTCTCTTATGAGTGAATGTGACATTTTCCGGGAAAAATTTATTTTGGGAGATTTTCTAATGCTAATGCCCTGAAAGGCTTGACAATCCTGTCTTATTAGTGTTTAGGTAAATGTTACATAATGTTACAAAATGTCTCAAAATGTCACATTTTCTTATCCCTAGCAGTAGATCAAAGTCGTAAGTCAATACAACAGAAATATCCGACTTTTTCCGATTTTTTCCGGTGGCGGAATTTGTAATATGATTGCCAGGAGCAGGTTTTAGATAAAATTTCCGATTGACCGGAAATTTCCGGTTGGTTGGGGTTACAGTATGTCAAAGAACTTTATGCAATCATATCCTTGTTGAACTAATTGCATGCTTTCAGGAGATTTATCTCGATCCTTATATCTTTCCAAAGGACTCGATGAGAAAGTTCTCTCTTCGTTCGGAATGACGGCCTTGATGGGGCCCGCTTCATCCTGAATTTGCAAGGTACTATTATTAACATGCGGGTTCCAAATAAAGATGTCCACACTGACGAAGCAAAAAGTCAAAATTAAAAATTCAAAAAGTGTAATGAGTCTGTATAGTGTGTGAGGGTATATCACTTTTACTTTACAACGGCTATTGCCATACCGTCGTGTTCTTTGGCGCCGACGGTTTGGATGATGGTGGCGGTGACTTTATCGTTTTTAGAAAGCATTTCATTTAAGCGGCGTACTCCATATACCCGCTCGTCTGTGCTGTTGGGGTCCAGTACTTGTCCTTCGCGGATCACGTTGTCGCAGATAATGAGGGTACCCGGGTGTGATAACTGAAGGGCATAATTGAAATACTCGGGGTAGGGGGGCTTATCGGCGTCGATGAAAATCATATCGAAAGGGGCTTCGCCTGCAGCTATCATTTGTGGGAGTATATCCAGGGCTTTGCCAAGTTGCAGATCAACTTTTTCGGCGAGGCCGGCATTTTCTATGTTTCTTTTTGCTACTGCCGCGTGATGCGGGTCTACCTCGATGGTAACGAGTTTTCCATTGTCCGGTAGTGCTCTTGCCATCCATATGGTGCTGTAGCCGGCGAGGGTGCCTAATTCCAGTATTCTGTTGGCGCGACAGAGTATTGCCATGAC
>JAFDXS010000368.1 GCA_018267795.1 Bacteroidota bacterium
CAGCGGCGGTAATATCAATAAGATATTCTCCATATCTAAACGTAAGGAAGGCAAACCATTACCGCTGGACTTACTAAAAGATTACTATAAAGAGCTAAGCTATACGAGTATAGAAGACCGTAAGCACCTGTATCACTTTCGTGATGACCGTGCTGATGTAATAGTGCCCGCCTTGCAGATATATATAGCGCTGATGCGCTGGGCAAATGCTGATGAAATATATGTGCCTAAAGTGGGACTTGCAGACGGTCTTGTGCAGATGCTGTATAAAGAACGCAGTGCCCGGAAATAAAAAGGAGTTGCATTTGCAACTCCTTTTTTATTGTATGATATTGTAGTTACTTTACCTGGCTATTGTAAACTTGCCGTGCTGTATCGTTTCTCCATTGCTATTGGCTATGTTATAGAAATACATGCCAGATGCAACATCTGAAAGATTCACAGATTCCCTGCCTGAAAAAGTTTTGCGCGCAACTACCTGGCCGTTAATATTAAATGCTGTCCAGGTTAATTGTTCTCCTGTAAAGCTGTGCAGGTAAACAGTGCCTACACTGGGATTAGGATAAACATTTACAACGTCGTTAGCTGCAGATACACTCGGAACATCTGTAGTGCTAAGTGCTACGTCATCTACATACATAGTGCTGCTATCGACTGCTGCTACAGTGCCATAAGGATCGCTGCTAAAGAAGAACATGCGTAACTGAGTAGGATTGGCAGGAGTAGCATAAGCGATGTCAACAGAAATTCTTGTCCAGGTAGTAACAGGAGAATTGATGACAACATAGCCCCAACCTACCAAAGAATCACTGCCGCCTGCGCCGGCACCAGGTATCAAATGCTCTACCACGATGCTGCCATTGTCAATGCCTTTAGGTAAATATTTTACCCACGCAGTAAGCACTTTGTAATGCGTAGTAGTAGATAAGCCACCTACATAGTATAGCGCTGCATAGGGATTGGTAGAACTAAATTTGGCAGAGTTGAACTCAGGCTGAGAATTGGTAAGCACACCGGGAGCCACACCAAAGGTGCCAAGAGCACCGCCAGTGCCCTGTACACGGCTCATAACCTTAGCAGAGTAATTGCCACCATGCGCATCAGAGCTTTGCGTGACCTGCATATTGAACTTGCCACCTGCATCTACTACAGGACCTACTGTAAATATGAGCGAGTCGGTGGTAAACCATCCTTTGGGATTCATAACGGTAGTTGCACCTAAGCCGGTAGTATATGTGCGCCACGTTTCCATATCGCCATAGATGCTTTGGGCATAGGCGGCGGTACATATAGCGGACGTTAAAGCGAGCGTAAATAACTTTTTCATAGATTTTGTTTTGTAATGGTAAAGGTATTAATTCAGTGACTCAAGCGTTTCTTTTATTTTTTCAAAGTTAGGTACCTCAGAAGCGTTTTCCAGTACCTCGGCATAACGCACGATGCCTTCTTTGTCTATGACAAAAGCAGAGCGTTTAGATACTCCTTTCCAGCCAAACGCAAATGTGTCATACAAAGAACCATAAGCCGCGGAAGCATCTTTGTTGAAATCGCTTAACAGCGGAAAATTAAGCTGCTGGTCTTCCTTAAACCTATTGAGCGTATGCAGTGAATCGACAGAGATACCATATACCTGAGCGTTAAGGCCATTGTACATATTTATATTGTCGCGCACGGAGCAAAGCTCTGCTGTGCAGGTGCTTGTGAACGCAAAAGGGAAAAAAAGCAATACTACATTTTTGCCTTTCTGGTCGCTTAGTTTTACTTCATTTCTTGCATTGTCTCTTAATGCAAAATCAGGAGCTTGTTGTCCTACTTGTATAGCCATGGTGATATTTTTTGTAAAAGTAAAGGCTGCAGCGTTATGTACAAAAGGGAATGAAGCATATAAATAAAAAATCCGCCGTGATTGATTACGGCGGATTATAGAAAGCTGGTTATTATTTTAATCTTCGCTCACGGCAAGCGTATAGGTCTGCGCGGCTTGTTGTGTAATGGTATAAGCACCACCACCTTTTACAGGTTTGTATATAGATGTATCGGTGCCGGTGGCATATAGAAAGTAATTGCCATTTTTAAGGTTTGTGAAAACTGCCTTTTGCATAGTGTCTGTACTGGTGCAAGTTGCCGAGTCGTCATAAATGCCATTGGCCGGTACATCGGTTGCATCATACTTGATATAAACAATACCTTTTATCAAATTCCTGGCTATTGCGTGATGCTGGAGTTGCACAGTAAGAGTTGCATTGCCGCCTTTGCCGGCATGGTCGTTACTTGATTTGGAGCAGCCAATAGCGGCTAGTACGATAATGCCAAAAGAGCTAAGCGTGATAAGAGTGGTACGCATGGTTTAAGAGTTTTAATTGAGATCAAACTATGGCTGCGCCTCCAGGTAAAATAATTTAGTTGCCGCCGCGCCATATTTATTAATTTTTGCCAAAATGGTAAGTTGAAGATGTGTGGGTACGGTACAGGTATCTACCCAACTCTGGGTAATAGTAAACTGATCTTTATTTTCATCCTGGCCCTGACGGTAAAGTGTATCGCCGGTAGTTCTATTAGTAATATAAAGATCGTAGCCAACAAGCGTGCTTATATAGCTTACATCAGATACGATGTTTATAGTTTCGCCATTATGAAAGATATGGGATACATCGGGTGAAGACACATTAATGGTAACCTTTGAAGGGTCTGCGCCTACTACAGAATCTTTCTGGCAGGAAACGAGACCAACTATAATAAATGAAGAAAGAAGGAAACCGAGTAACGTTTTTTTCATTTGTTTCTAATTTTTAGAATAAGATATGCGTGAAAACAACCCATAGACAATGGTCTATAAAGTTAACGAAAATAAGACTGTAAACCCATAGCTGCAATACCAATGGAACAGGCATATGAAAATTATTGTGAGAGAGGGAATGCATTGTATATAGGTTTATTTGTGCTATATGTGTATTTATTGTGCTGGTAAGCCACTTTTTTAAGGCAGATGTCTAATTTAGCTGCATGAAGAAATTATTGCCGCTTATCTGTATGCTGGTGAGCTGTCTGCCAGTGTTTGGCCAATTGAAAGACAATGATTTTAGAAATAGTAATAATGCGCAGTACTGGCAAAATAAGAAGCCTTATGCTGACTACTGGCAACAGGATGTTGACTATGTGCTGACCGGGGATATGGATGAACAGCGGAATATGATAAAAGGCTCGGAGTTGCTAACGTATTGGAATAATTCACCTGATACCCTGTACTTCGTGTACTTCCACTTGTTTCAGA
>JAFDXS010000369.1 GCA_018267795.1 Bacteroidota bacterium
GCTGCTAATGCCACCGGTGTGCGGCTCTGCAGTGAGGTACCTACGATAGACACGCTATCAATGATTGGCGGTGTGCTGCCACCCAATGTAGTACTGGTAGTAGGTACTGCACAATAACATTTGTAAAAAAGATCGGCAGTTACCGTAATAACGTTACTGGTATCTGTTTCGCCACTGTTAGCGCAGGTAGCATAGACGCGATATTCGGTAGAGCCTGCACTGCCAAGTGTAGTAGAATAGGAATTGGCATTAGCTCCGCTAATGTCAGTCCAGGCGCTACCTGACCCGGCAGCCCTGCTTTGCCATTGGTAGCTTACACCCAACAGATAAGTAAGTGATGTATCAGTAAGTGTAAATTGCTTGTTCTGGCAAATGTGTGAAGGACCTGCAATAGTACCTGCATTAGGATGGCCACTGCATGATGTATAATGATCTACAGTAACATCATCCATATTGATATCAGCATTGTCGCCTTCATAATAGCCCGGCCAGCCGACAAAAGAGATATAAGCATCGGAACCATAATAGGAAGATGGGAGGGTATCAGTATATTGAACCCAGCCAATGGTTGAATAAGTATCATCAATACCAACCTTGCGTAAGTAAGTACCCCCTGAATAACGAGGCCCGCTATTTATCCATACATTTATTGAATCACTTGTATAATAAGGAGACCAATAGTATTCAGGCGCGGTAATGTATAGCCAATATGAAACTGCGCTTTTGCCGCTTGATGGCAAGCTGATACTAGGTGTATGCAACTCCGTATGTACTGCAGGAATACCACAGCAGAAAGGGCCCTCCATTTCAAAAGTATTATACTGCGCCATACCACTGCCTGAGTGTGCTGGAGGGCTTGGGTATACACCTGAACTACCCCATGGGGCAGAAGCATAAGTATACGAATTAAAATCTCCCAAGGCTGGTCCATAATACCAATGGTAGGTAGCAGCACAACAGTAAGTAACGTCTATGCTATCATTCCAGCCAAAGGCTCCTGTATTGGCAAGAATATTAGTTGTGTCGAAACTTTGCCGCAATAAGTTTTGAGCAAGGGTTTTAGAGCCGGCAAGCAATAAAAACGCAGCAAACAGGAGAGTAATTTTTTGCCTCATAAATGATGATTATGTACTTTAAGTAAAAACGATTAATAATCGTAACGAAAATAACTTAAAGTTAACAAATTATCAAATAATAAATAAAGAAATGAGGAGATATTTTAAGCGTTATTTTTCAATATGAAAACGCTATTGTGATACTGGAAAAACCAGCGAAAATGCAACTAACCGATAGTTATTATTAAAGTTATTTTTATAAACTAAAAATGCGGGCTTTTGGAGCCCGCATTTTAGCTTTTAGTTGAATTATTTTAATGAATAACCTCGAAAATTCTATTTATATAACCTTTGGAGGTATTAGCATGTAGAATATAATGACCTGCCGGGAACTGGCTTACTTTAATTTCTGCCGTTTTGCCGGTTACATTTGCCTTAAATACTTCCACACCTATGGTATTGATAACCTGTATTTCTTTCAGATCAACAGTGTTATTGTCTGTGGTAATAGTAACTACATTATTAGCAGGGTTAGGGTAGATCTTTATCACACCATTTTGCTGGCTTAAAGAGCCGATACCTGTAGGGATCGTCCAGGTTACAGTATCTGTACCGCAGTTATTATAAAGCACAACTTCTACTGTGCGAATATCACCTGTTTTGTAAGTATGCAGCGGTGCAGCGAGGCTTGATGTATCGCCATCGCCAAAGAACCACATATATGAGTTGATGTTTTTACCACCAGATACATTGAAAAGGTACGAAGTACCTGCACGTGTGTAATCTATACCTGTAGCAGATGGCAGAGGATTGATGGTCATAACTGCGGTATCTGATGCGGTGCAATACTTGAATACACTAACGCTATAGGTGCCGCTGGTGCGCACATGAATTGCTTTTGTAGTATCGCCTGTGCTCCATAGATATTTAGCATCAGCCACACCTGCATCCAGCATGAATGTGGGAGATTCGCACATGGTAAGGTCAGGGCCTATGTTAACTACAGGAGGATTGCCAATAACTATATGAGCGGGTACTTTATTGGTTTCGCAACCATTAGCGCCTTTTGCAGTTACAAAGAATGTAGTGTCTGTTGTTGGGTACGTCACAGAGGTTGCAGTATCTGTAGTGAACGGAAATTCATCATTGATTGATGCATACCAGAGGTTGGTAACTCCCGGCACCTGCGTAACATATACTGTGGCTGAAGAAGCACCAGGGCAAACTGTATCAGATGAAACAACAGGTAATTCAGGAGAAGGTATGAGTGTCATGCTGCTATAGGCGGTATCATTATTTGCAATAGTATCGCCGCTGATGACGGTGTAAGCTTTTATTGTGTATTTGCCAGCATCAGGCGGATTGATAGTACCAACAAAAATGGAGGTGCCAGATGCAGGATCTATTGTACCGATGTACTTTGTGTATATAGTGTGTGCTACGCCTGAAGGGTTGGTATATGTAGCATATACATAAAAGTTGCTTTCACCGTTTTCACCGAAATTATAGACGTTTGCATAAACGCTATCTATTGCATTAGCGCAAAACGTTGCATTATCTGCAGGTGAAGTAATATCAGAAACACCAAGATCATGGCCTGGAGCAGGAGCTATTGTTACTATATAATCCTGTGTTTCGCCTGCACCGGATGATGAGCCGTAGTCGGTACATGCATCACCGGAGTAAGGGCTATAAACAACACTGTTGCGTATACGCAGGCCTGTTTTGCCAAGGTCTGCATTAGCAGGGACATTAAAAGTTGCTATACCTGAGCTTGCTAAGACAGAATTGATCTCAATAAATTCTGAAGACTCGAAAATGCCATTGCGGTTATAATCTATCCAGGCCATGCCATAGCTAAGGCCGCCTTTGTAGCCAACATATATTTTGTATAAGCCACCTTGCTTAAGAGTAGCTGTGGTATTGAGTGTATCCTTATAGCTACCGTAATAGTCAGGAGCAGGCAAAGAATAATGCGTTGCACTCTTTAAAGAAGTTCTTAGTATTGATACCGAGTCAATAGTAGGAGGGGTGCCGCCACCCAAAGGGGTACCTAAAGTAGATAATGCGCAATAGCAATGGAAGAATGAATCTGTAACGACGGAAAGCACATAGCTGGTATCGGTACATGAAGCACCTGTGCCGCAAGAATTACAAATAGCCCACATGCGGAAATCCATTGAAGATGTGAGGCTGGTAGTATATGACTG
>JAFDXS010000036.1 GCA_018267795.1 Bacteroidota bacterium
TCAGTTATTTATGTGCTATAAATACAGGAAACCTGTGCTCCTGTATAGTTTCTGCTATAAAACTTTTCTTTACTGATTCAGAAAAATAAGAACGCTCATACGCGCCTGTAACTATGATAGCATTTTCCTTATCTGTAAGCCAGGTGTTGAAATATTTATCGGGGTCAAACTCCAGGGTGTCAATAGACAGATATGGGAAATGCCTGCGGGCAAGTTCTTCTATCAATATCTTGTCAGGGATTTCTTTGTTTTGAGGATTGGCATATACAAGGTAGGTTTTCCTGCTGCACCATTCGGGAAATAAATATGCGAACTGCTTTATGGCATATATTGCATCAGCGCTGCCATCATAAGTAAGTATATTGTTCACCGGGTACTCATAGTGGTCTGGCAAAATGGTTACAGCGCATTCTGCATCATGCAGTGCATGCCTCATATAATATCCTGGCTCATCGCCATCAGCTTCATTATAAAACAAGCTTCCCGAAATAATAAGCATGTCTGCAAAGCGCGTTTCCTTTTTAAGAACGTCTGCAAAGCTGTCATTTGATTCTTTGTGTACTTTATATTCTATCTCATTCTCACTGCATAGCGCCTCGAAACGTGTAATATTCTCTGCTATTATATCTGCATTCTCAATTTCAGTATCATAGCCACCCAATGGCAGTGGATAGCCCCAAACGATGGAATAATCAACCGGCGACATAAACACTGCAGTAAGCAAGGCAGACTTTAACGGATACTGCTTACTAATGAAGTCAAATGTACTTTCGGAAAAGGTATTGCCGTTAAATATCAAAAGCAGCTTTTTCATAACTATACTTTGTTAAACCCAAACCTAAGGACATTAATAAAAGTGCGCTATGACAAGGAGCATATTTGAATATGACATTAATCATTCTACCCGATAGCGTATGGCGCCCCTGTTTTTCCCCTTACCATATGATTTCAATCAGCAGGAAGACTATCGAACATCATTTTTATCGCTAATATGTGCTACTATCTTGCGTTATAACTTTTTCTTCCATGAGAAAAATATTACTGGCATTTGACGGCAAAAATTTTCCGAAGGGTGCATTCGATTTTGTAAAGCAGCTAAACGACCAACATAAAATATCTCTTGTAGGTGTACTACTACCCTCTATGGCAAGTATGGGCTATGTAAGTTTTGAGACAGATGAAGGAGTAGCATATGTACCCACGCCTATGGAAGAGGACGAGGCCGCGATAGAAAAAGCCATAACCAATTTTAAAGAACAATGCAGCAAGAATGGGATAGAATACCGGCCGCATGCAAAAGGCGCCACTGATGTATTGAAAGAATTGCAGAAAGAAAGTCGCTTTGCAGACATGCTCATCATAGGTAATGAAGATTTTTATAAAGAGTTGGGCGATGGAAGCATCAATACGTACATGCATGACGTGTTGCACCATGCAGAGTGCCCTGTGTTGCTGGTGCCCGATAAATTTACCTTTCCTGAAAATGTAATCTTCGCTTATGACGGCAGCCAATCGGCAGTTTTTGCAATAAAGCAATTCATTTATTTGCTGCCGGAGTTTACCCAGCTTCCCTGCCAGGTGGTATTTGCGAGCAGAGAGAAAAAGGGAATACCGGATATACCCTACCTGGAAGAGCTAATAAGCAGGCATTTCAGCAAACCTTCATTTTCAGCTTTACAAATTGACCGGAATAAAAACTTCACAAGCTGGATAGATAAAAAGGAAAATACCATACTGGTAATTGGCTCCTTTAGCCGCTCTAATCTTTCAGAAATGTTTCGAAAGAGTATGGCAACTGAGATTATTTCAGAGTCTAAGCTACCCATATTTATTGCTCACAAATGAATATAAGTATCTAAAATCATGGATAAACTGTTATTGATTATCGACAGCATGAAGCCGGATATAGCAGCGATAGACTTTGGCTGTTACATGGCAGGCTTAACAAACTCGCGGCTCACGGGGATATTCCTCGAGAACCTGGATTTTGAAGAAGTGCCTGCGCCTAAAACAATAAATGGGAAAGTATACCTGGGCACTACCAAGTCTACAGCCATAGCAAGCAATGAGGAGAAACGGATGAAATGCAATGAAAGCATTGAAAAGTTTAAAGCGCAATGCAGTAATAACCAAGTACATTATGCGGTGCATAGAGACCGTAGTGTACCGCTGGAAGAGCTCAAAATGGAAAGCAAATTTGCCGACCTGCTGATGATAGATGCTGAAACTACATTTACGAAGAACGATACCGGATCGCCAACCTTATTTGTAAAGGAAGTGCTTGATGAAGCAAAATGCCCTGTAATAATCATTAATAAAGACATGAAGCAGATTGATGAGCTTGTGTTTGTGTACGACGGCAGCGATTCAGCAATATATTCGATAAAGCAGTTTGCCTATTTATTTCCGGAAATGCGGAAAACAACAATAAACGTAGTGCAGGTAGCCGGTCATGGCACTAAAATAACAGCACGGCAAAAGATAAAGGAATGGTTGGAAGCACACTTCGATCAAATAGTATTTACCACACTGGATGGTGATGAGTTTGAAACATTGCAAAAATATCTTGCCGGAAGGAAAAACGCTCTTTTAATCATAGACTCATTGTACAAACCAATCATAGATACAATATGGTCTAAACCGGGGAATGCGGATATACATGGCTTGCCGCTGTTTATTTCAAATCACTTTTATTTTCATTATTGATAAGCTATTCTATGAAACAATACTTTGCTTTATTATTTCTATTCCTTAGTCCGCTATTTGCACAGGGCCAGAAAACACTTGCGGGCAATACGATTATCGTTTCTGAAGCGGTAAATGGCAATCTGTATATAAGCGCAGGCTCCATAACTATTAATGCACCCGTGCGTGGGGACCTGGTGGTAGCGGGCGGAACGGTGATAATAAATGACAGTGTGACCGACGACATCATGGCAATTGGGGGTACTATAACTATAAATGGCTATACAGGCGGTGATGTGCGTACAGGTGGCGGGGAAATCTTTATAAAGAAAAACATTGGCGGTGACCTGGTAATAGGTGGCGGTCGAATTCATATAGAGAACGGAGCTACAATAAATGGCGGATTACTTGCAGGATCCGGAGAAATAGAAATGAATGGCATAGTAAAAGGAGATATGAAAGCAGGCTCGGGTACATTCAAGATGAATGGAACAGCCATGCATAACATGGATTGCAGGGCGGGAGATATTTTTATAAACGGCACGATAAACGGGAATGCAGTATTAGCAGCCCAGAATATAAACATTGGCCCAACAGCTGCCTTTCAGCAAAATGTTCGCTATTGGTCAAGAAGTAAGCAACTTGCATTTGGCAATACGATAAAAAACGGCGAGGCCATCTATGACCCCAACCTGGAAATAAAAAGCGGCCGCTGGGCATATATTGGTTCTTCTACCGTATTAGGCCTTCTCTGGTATCTCGGCACAGTATTTATTTTCATTTTGCTTGTACAATACTTCTTTGGAAAGACCATAGCAGATGCCGGTGCAATTGCCTTTGCAAAATCATTGAAATCTGTGGGCTATGGTTTGCTTTTCATAGTATTGGTACCGATAGGCGTTGTACTAATGATGGTTACCATTGTGGGTATACCTTTAGCTATACTCATTGTTATACTATATGCAATGTTGCTGCTACTGGCAAACATTATTACATCATCAGTGATAACAAGCTGGATAAATAGCAGAAGTAATAAAAAATGGGGGTTCTGGCCATTTGCTTTTGCTAATCTTGGAATTTTTATAGTGTACCGGCTTGTCACCATTACTCCTTTCTTTGGGCCGACTATTATGTTTATAGTTACCTGTATGGCTTTTGGCGCTATACTGATAAATGTAAGGATGCGAGGAAAAAGGCCACTTGCGACTATATAAAGACTTAGCCAACAGTAAAGTAGAATGACAATATAAAAGGCCGGGTAAATTAATCAGCGTACTATCTGGTGCAGTTTTTATATTACTATTTTACAATACTTAGTATATGCGCTCTAATATAAAAGAATACATGCTGCTTAGCATTCTATTTTTTCAGTGTTACTTCAAATTCAGAACCTTTTCCCAGAGTTGATATTATATTAAGGCTGCCATTAAGGTCGCTAATTAAGTGTTTTACAAGTATAAGGCCAAAACCATAGCCAATTTCACCGCTGGTTCCGTTTGCTGAAGCAAGATTACCACGCATAACATTATCAATATCTTCCTGCTGCATACCTCTGCCGGTATCCTTCACTGTTATTCTTATTGCACTCTTTCCCTTCAGAAGCTGGAGATCGACGCTTACGGTACCACCATTAGGAGTAAACTTTATTGCATTAGCTATGAGGTTGCCGGCTATCTGCATTAATGTATTTATGGGGAAGGGTACTTTATCATCGCCGGCAGATAAAGTAACGCTAAAGTGTATGTTTTTACTTTTGGCCTGGGGCACATACAATGCCTCCAGCTTACCCTTAAAATCCAACAGCGAAAATTTAACGGCCGCAGTAGCCAGCTCAAGCTTATAGCTATTCATTATACTATCGGCCAGCTCTATAATAGATTCACTGCTTTTACAAATTAGCTTATTAGACTCAAGCATATCATCAATAGTATTGTTCTGTCCTTCCTCTATTATGATATTCGTAAGGCCAATAATACCACTTAAAGGCCCCCGAATGTCATGAGCCACTTTGTGATGTATGTTTTTCATTTCATCTACCCGCCTGCTGAGTGATTCGATGACTTTCTGAGATTTCAGCCGATATATTATTTCATTGGCTATTATATGCAGGTATTGTATTTTGTCATGCGATAATGTTTTAGTCTGAGGATCAAGAACACACAATGCACCAATATTATACCCATCTGACTTCAGTGGAATTCCATAATAGTATTTGAGTGAGGGTGATTCTGTTACATATATTTTGTCTTTAAACCGGTCATCCCTTGAAAGATCCAGAACCTCAAAATGATCATTCTCCATAATGGTGTACTGACATACAGAATCAGTTCGGGGCATTTGAACCATATCCAAGCCGTAATTTGCGATAGTCCATTGGGTGTACGAATCAATAAGATTAATGAGCGATATATCTGTGCCAGCAATGCCCGCTGCTAAACGGGTAAGATCAGCAAAACTTTTCTCAGCAGTAGAATAGTCTATCTTATATTCGGCAAGATTTATGACCCTCTCCAGTTCATTCTCTAATGTATTATACATAGCAACCGTATTGTTGAAACAATAAATGAATTGTTTTACAATTATAGTACATAAAACGATTATTGTACCTGTGCAGTAAATATCGTCATCAAATTCATGAAAGCGTATGATCTCAGAACACTCATTCCCTCGTGTTTTTAAGAAAAGCAAAAATCTTATGCCATAGCAATATTCTTAATTATTGGCATAAATTTTAAGTACAACTAACCGTAAGAAAAACACTTTATTATGGATGATAAAAACAAAAGACGCCCGCAGGATGCCGCACGCATAAACGTAAATGAGGACTATGAACTTCAATACTGGACTGAAAAATTTGGAGTGTCGGATGAAAAACTACGGCAAGCTGTAGAAAAAGTGGGCGTATCGGCCAATGCAGTAGAGCGATATTTGAAAGGCAAGCATTAATGAGCACAGAAAAAATATCTGTCAAAGGACTCTGGGAGGTATTGAAAAATACATTCTCCGGCTTTTCAAATGATAAGGTTACTAAACTTAGCGCCTCATTGGCATATTATACAGTATTTTCAATGGGGCCGCTTTTAGTAGTATTAATATCGCTGTGCGGATTTTTCTTCAAGCGCGATGCTGTAGAAGGCAAAGTGTATGCTGTGCTGCGGGATTTTGTAGGGAATGACACTGCAATACAGCTACAGGAGATAATAAAAAACGCATCTGTATCAAGTAAAGGCACCATCGCAGCGACTATTGGTGTTATAGTATTGCTTATCGGCGCCACTACTGTATTTGGCGAAATTCAGGATTCAATAAACATGATTTGGGGCCTTAAGCCCAAACCTAAAAGAGGTTGGATACTGATGCTGCAAAACAGGTTTTTATCATTTTCCGTCATTATTAGCCTCGGGTTCTTATTGCTCGTTTCACTGGCCATTTCAGGTATTATAGAGAGCATCAGCACGCGCTTGCAGGCGTATTTTCCTAATGTGACCGTTGTTGTTTTTTACATTATAAATCTCCTCCTGACAATGGGCATAAGCATGTTGATATTCGCTGTCATTTTTAAAGTACTGCCTGATGCCAGGATAAGATGGAAGGATGTGATAGTTGGCGCTATCATTACCGCAGCACTATTTATCATAGGCAAATTTTGCATTTCTATTTATATTTCTAAGGCACAGGTGGGCAGTACTTATGGCGCAGCTGGTTCGCTGGTGGTGTTGCTTGTATGGATCTATTACTCTTCAATTATCCTTTATATGGGGGCAGAATTTACTAAGGCATATGCTGTAAAATATGGCGCGGCTATACACCCTAATGCCTACGCAGTAACCACTAAACAAATAGAAGTGGAAATGGGCAAACAGACTATCCAGCAAAAAGAAAATAACAATCCTGTTTCGCCTGATAACAATAACACAAAACAACCTTAAGCTTTTATAGATTAATATTTGGCCCTGAAGGCTTATTTTTACTATATGTTTATAGAAAGACTGCGTGCTGAAACTAAGGAAGCCCATCAAATACTGGAAAAAACTACAATCCCACTTATAAAGAATGCAACAAACAAAAACGAATACATTAGGTTGCTAAGTATTTTCTACAGCTTTTATATGGCTATAGAGATGCAGCTTGATTTATACCTAGATGATGAAATTATTCCCGCATATACCAAAAGAAGAAAAGCTGCATCTATATTAAATGACATTCATTATTTCGCCCCCCACTATCCTGTTCCCGGCCTGTGCTGTAGTATACCATCAATTACAAACCAGTACGAAGCTATTGGTGTTCTGTATGTTTTAGAAGGTTCTACACTCGGTGGTAAAATAATAAGCAAGATGTTGAAGAGCAATCTTTTGCTCGAGCAAGACGCCGGCATCAGGTTTTTCAGTGGCTATGGTGATGACAATGAACGCATGTGGTCATTATTTATCAATCACATTAACGGTCTGCCGTTTTCTCCGGCGCAGCAACAAGAGGCAGCAGAAAGCGCTAAAAATACTTTCCTATTATTCAGGCAATGGATTGAAGCAGTTATATCAAATGATATAATTACAAAAAACACTATCTAAATAAAGTAATCATAAAATATTTACGTATAGTATATAATGCAGACTGTTAAGTGCTGATTAAAAGCGCTTTAAAAGTGCGCTATTATCGATTATATCACACCTCACTTACTGTTTAATTTTTACCCTTCAATCATAAACAAAAAATAAACATTTTTAATTATCTTGCTATGTATTATAAAATAACTATAACGTGTCGAGGATAAGACTTGAAAATATTAATATCTACTATGCAGATGACGACCTGGATGATGCGTTTTTATTCAAAAATGCTTTAAAAGAGATTGGTATTAATTGTAGCCTGTCAACCTACACTTCAGGTATTGAGTTGATTAACAATTTGAAAAACATATCTACTCATCCTCATATTGTTTTCCTGGACTTAAATATGCCCTTAAAAAATGGGTTGGAATGCCTGAGTGAAATAAAACAAAATGAAGGCTTGAATAATATCTCAATAATAATTATCTCTACTTCCAGCTCGGAAGTCTTTAAAGAAAAAGCCATAAAACTGGGCGCCTTTGACTACATCCAAAAACCCTCCACATTTAATGAGTTAAAGGAAAAAATCAAAACAGCAATAACTTCAGCTATATTTGACATAGCAGTTTAAGTTATTGACTAAATATGGATTTGAAAAGTATTGAGAACTTAGATATAGTCAACCTAAGTAATTGTGACAGTGAGCCAATTCATATTCCCGGCTCTATTCAACCCCACGGTTTTTTACTTGCAATAAACAGCGAATACATTGTAAAATTCTGCAGCAGGAATTTACCTTCATTTGGTTTACAGTTTGACCAGGTATTAGACAAAAAAATGAGCTCGTTTATAGACGAAGCGCAATTTGAAAGTCTCATAAAATATCTTGACAACCGTGTATTTGAGAGTTCAAAACCGCATGTATTAAAACACGGCGATGTGCTCTTTAATAATACAGTGCATGTATCAGGTCCCTATTTCATACTGGAACTGGAACCCTTTCCTGACGGCAGCCTTGAATTGCCAGAGCTATACTTGCAAACAAAGAAATTCACTACCATACTTAGCCGGGCTATAGGCTTGCAACAGCTTTGCCAATATATAAGCGATGAGATAAAAGACATAACAGGGTATGACCGCGTAATGATATACCGGTTTGATGAAGACTATAATGGCGAAGTTTTTGCAGAATCAAAAAATACTGACCTCGAATCATTTTTAGGACTTCACTATCCTCACACAGATATCCCAAAGCAAGCGCGTGAACTGTATATAAAGAACCTGATGAGAATGATAGTGGATGTAGATTACACGCCCGTACCCATTCTAACTTTAGATACGGCAGCGTCCAATCAAAATCTCGATCTTAGTCAGTCTGTATTAAGAAGTGTTTCACCTATTCATATTGAGTATCTGAAAAACATGGGCGTTCATGCTACACTTACCATCTCTCTCATTTCAGATAATAAATTGTGGGGGCTTATAGCTTGCCATCATTACTCTGCCAAAAACCTGCCGCATTACATTCGCCTTTCGGCATTACTGCAAGGGCATTTCCTTACTTCCCAGATACATGTACAGGAAGTAGCGGCAGACTATGCACTAAAAATAACACTAGATAATAGTCTTAAGAATTTTCTAAGTCTGCTGGATACACCCAAGCTTGCTGGTGAAAACAATATAGTGTGTGCTGCACTATGTGAACTTACAAACTCAAATGGTGTTAGCCTTATTGATGAAAATACTATTTATTCTTATGGCGATGTGCCTCTTGATGTTGAAATAAAACAATTAGCCGGACAACTAAGCGCAACTAATATCAACTACGTCTTTTCAAATAATATTAAAAGAGATTACTCCATTAATTTTTCTAATGATGTAGCTGGGTTGCTATATTATAAGCTCGATGAGAATACTGCTATTATTTGGTTTAGGAATGAACTAAAGAAAGAAAAAAAATGGGCTGGAGACCCCGAGAAAGCTATAGTAAAAGATAGTAACGGCTTAAGCCCGCGCAAATCATTTGCTGTATGGAAAGAAAAAGTAACCAACTTCAGCAGCGATTGGCTGGAGGCTGAAGTATTGATTGCCAACCAGGCTGTGTATGCTATACAAAAACATTTGTCGATAAACAGGGCGCGCCGGGTGGAAAACAGCCAGAGTATTTTATTGCAGAAACTAAGAGATGCTAACGAGGAGCTTGAAAATATAAACTGGATAAGCACGCATGACCTGAAAGAGCCCTTAAGAAAAATAAGTATATTCTCATCCATGCTTTTGGATACAGAACGTTTTAGTATAAATGAAGACGCCACTTATCTCGTCAATCGTGTTGCATCTTCGGCAGAGAAAATGCAATACCTTATAGATGGTTTGATGGCATTTTCCAGGGTAAAGAATGTTACTGAATCATTTGAATTAACCGACCTGAACAATCTGCTAAATGATGTGCTTTGCGACAACGAGGATTTGATAAAGGAAAAAAACATTACTATTACAACAGATACGCTGCCTGAAATATATTGTATCCCATTACTGATAAGGCAACTATTTTCTAATATTATTATCAACTCTATTAAGTTTTCAAGAACTGATACAAGCGCTCAAATAAATGTTCGTTGCACTAAGCTTTATAAAGACGGGCAGAACTTTGCGGAAATCACATTTGCTGATAATGGTGTGGGATTTGACAATCAATATAAAGACCTGATCTTCCAGGTATTCCAACAATTAGATAAAGCCTTAACCATAGACAACTCAGGCACCGGTATAGGCCTGGCTATTTGTAAAAAGATTGTAGATGCACACAAAGGCCGCATATTTGCTGATGGGACTTTAAATGAGGGTGCTACTTTCACAATACAGCTTCCGTATAATCCGGCATTTTTATAGCTATCAAGTCCAATTTATTTGCCAAACACTTGACTATGCTGCCTTGAGGACGGCTTTTCATATTTATTATTTATGTCACCTGCTATACCGGCAAAGCGGCTCACATTTAAATATTACATATATAAAATAACTACTAATAAAAGATTGACAATTAATTATTAACTTGGGATTAATAATTATTTCACAAAGTGTTATAAATGAAGCAGCACTACCTTGTTAAAATTATTGCATCGTCAGTTTGCTTACTGCTAACCCAAATAGCAGCGGCACAGCTTACTAGTTGCAATGTATTTCTAAAAGGCCTGTCTATAGAGGTGGGCATTAATACCAATGGTGCTTATGGCTCCAGCGTTTCTGCCCCTCCGGGCTTTCATCCCAAGGGTGGTTCGGGCACGGCTAATACCTGTCCGGTTACCACATCGGCTTGTCCTACGTTTGGTACAAATCTTGGTTTTGTTGCCGACCCTGATAAAGATGGCTGGACGGTAGGCACACCGCCCTATTTCGGAGACTACTTTCTGCCGGGAGACCCACAGGAAGGCTGGGCCGTACAGATAAATGGCACCATGGTTAAAGCTTTTAATGGTAGCGGCTACGATGGTTGCGGCGGTACTCCTGTTCCCTATTCACCTGCATCAGCAGGTATGACGGGTAAAAATATTAGTTACTACACCACCAATAATAAACATGTGGGTGT
>JAFDXS010000370.1 GCA_018267795.1 Bacteroidota bacterium
GGTAGGCGACCCTACACGCATCAACCAGGTACTTATTAATTTGGCTGGCAATTCAGTTAAGTTCACAGAGCATGGACAAATAGAAGTACGCGCTACACTGCAAAAAACTGAGGGCAAAAAACATTGGGTGCAATTTGATGTTATCGACACAGGTATTGGTATAGCTCCTGAATATGTAGATAAGATATTTGACAGCTTTACCCAGGCAGGATCCGATGTTACACGAAAATTCGGCGGTACAGGTCTTGGTCTCACCATATCCCGCCAGCTCGTTCTGCTCATGAATGGCGATATTTCTGTCACCAGCTCCTTGGGCAAGGGCACCACATTTACTGTTATCATTCCATTCAAAGAATCCGATGTGCAGACAGCTACTGAGCAGTCTAATGCCGTAGATGAAAAAACAATACAAAGGCTTAATAAAGTAAAGCTGCTATTGGTAGAAGACAATGAGTTTAACAGGATGGTGGCAGAAGACACCTTAAAGGAGATCATACCTAATGTTATCATTGATATCGCAGTAAACGGACAGGAAGCAGTAGATCGCGTACAGCAGGAAGTCTATGACGTAGTGCTTATGGATATACAAATGCCTGTAATGGATGGTGTTACTGCTACCAAGACAATAAGAACAACCCTGGCCTCTCCTGCTGCTGATGTAAAAATCATTGCCATGACGGCAAACGTATTGCAGGAAGATGTACAGTCTTACCTGGCTGCCGGTATGAATGCTTATGTGTCTAAGCCTTTTCATACGGACGAGCTACTGCTGAAAATGGCCGCAGTACTCGAAAATAAAGTATTAAACAGCGACAGGCAATCAGTTAAACAACCGGAACAGGCGCCGCTGGCATTCATAGAGCACGTTTTGCCTGATAGGGTTACTGATATGAATTTTCTCACCCAGTTTGCAGGTGGTAACAAGGAAAAGATGAACAAATACATCGGCATGTTCCTCGACAATGCACCTAAGCTGCTGGCAAGCGTAGAGCAGGCATTAGCTGCCAAAGACTACCAGACTTTGAAGATAGCCGCTCACTCTTTAAAACCTCAGCTGTCCTATATGGGCATAAAAGAAGACGTAAGCCATATTTTCCTCATCGAGCAAACTGCCGGGGAATCTGCCCATTACGAGCGTTTACCGCAATTGGTAAATGATCTTAAGCGCGTCTGTGATAAAGCATTTAAAGAACTGAAAAATACTGCTTTGGTATAAGCTCCCATATTACTTGCAATCTTTTGACATATCGACAACATTCAATAGGTAAAAAATAACTATATTTATCACCTGCGCTACGAACGCGCTATACTAAATTTTAAAAGGTGATAAAGAACTTTCTGTTGTTCACAGGCTTACTTGCCTGTAGTATGAATGTATATGCCCAAAATCAGGCAAATACTTACAATGTATCGGTATTTAAAAACAAGGGCTTTGTTGCAATAAATCAGGATAAAATTGCGACGGTTGTAAAAGCAGCAGGCGAAGCATTTCCTGCATGGAGTGTAGAAACGGACAAGGCTACAGGCTACATGAAAGACATGTATGGCCCTGCCATAAAAGTTCCGGGATCAGGAGTTAATGAGTGGGTTGCCAACACAATGGAGCAGAAACTTCGCCCACTCGACGTAAATGCTGCTGAATGGCAGCAAGTAAGCAATATAGCTACTGCTAAAGCTGCTTATGCTAACTATGTTCAATTCTTTAGTGGTCACAAAGTTGCATTTTCCAAATTATCATTCAGGTTTACATTAGATGGCTCACTGCTAAGAGTACAAATGAAAAACTATGGCCAGCCTGCAGACCTTACGCCGCGCATATCACAGGCGGACGCTGCTACGGCTGCGCTCGTTGGTGTAGACGCTGTATCAGTTACTTCTAATGACATAAATACTGACTGGGAATGGTTCCCAATCCCTTCGGCTCACGGATATACTTTGCACCCCGCATGGCATTTCACTATCAAAGGCAATACTCAAAATAATGCTCCGGTACAGCTTAGCGGCTATGTAGATGCTATAGATGGCACTGTACTGTATAGAACAAACGAAATAAAAGATGCCTACGACATAACAGTAAAAGGAGATGTTTATAAAGATGGCACCTCATCACCGGCCACTTTACAACCATTAGCCAATCTTGCATTAACCATTGGCAGCAGCACTTATTATACTGATACCGCCGGTTATTACAACAACACCTCCCTTGGTCTGCCACTTACTACCGGCGTTAGCCTTTCTGGTCGCTGGTCAGTGGTAAAGGACATACCCACCGGCACTACGCCATCTTTTAGCACCTCTATTACTGCTCTTGGTTCCCTTTATACATTCCCTACCACTGCTCCTGCTACAAGCAGGCATATCAACGCCTACTATCACGTAAACAGGGTACACGATTTTATGAAGCTGCACTACCCCTCATTTACCGGCATGGATGTAGTCTTACCGACAAATGTTGATTTAACAAGTGGTACCTGCAATGCTTTTTATAATGGCAGTTCTATTAATTTCTATGCTGCAGGCGGTGGTTGCGTTTCCTTTGCTCAGATAGGCAGCGTAGTGTATCATGAATACGGACATGGTATATCAGACAAATACTACACCATGGTAAACAGCGCTACAATACAGAATGGGGCATTGAACGAGGGCAACTCCGACGTTTGGGCTATGTGCATCACACACAGTGCTATCGTTGGTGAAAATGCTTATACCTCCGGCGGATATATTCGCCGCTACGATAAAACTGCTTACGTTTATCCACAGGACATAATAGGCGAATCACACAACGATGGCCAGATTATAGCCGGTGCCTGGTGGGACGTAGGTGTTAATCTTGGCAGTGTAGATTCTATGGCCAACCTCTTTACAGATTGTTATAATGAAGCGCCCGATGGCCCAGATGGCACAGAGGGTGAGGTATATCATGGAGTACTTATCGCTGCTTTGCAGAATGATGATAATGATGCTAACTTAAATAACGGCACACCGCATTTCAGGCAAATAGTTTCGGCCTTTGCAAAGCACGGCATATACTTGCTGTATGATGCTACCTTTGCACATAAGGAACTGGACAATCAGCCTGCAGGCGTTACCATTCCTGTTACTGCTGCGCTCACTATTCACAATAATTTTTTCTTTAGCAATCTGAAACTGATCTATAAGCTAAGGGGCACTACTACGTGGGACACTTTAACAATGGCAAGCACCGGCGGTATCAATTATGCAACCTCCATAC
>JAFDXS010000371.1 GCA_018267795.1 Bacteroidota bacterium
ACAATCTCAACAATTACAATAGTTACCATAATGCTTACGTAGGGCGTATCAGTAATCCCAACGCGGTAGATAAGTACACCAATATCTACACCACAGATAACCTGAAACAATTGCAAAATGATTATGAAAAATACCTGGACTTAACCATACTCTTTACAGGCGTAGGCTACATAGTACAGGTAATAGATGCCGTAACCTACGCCTATCTCCGGAATTTTGACATCTCTCGCGATCTCTCCATGCGGGTGCAACCCGTGGCTACGCCTAATGGGGCTGCATTGGGTCTTGTATTCAATATCAAATAGTTACACAAGCTGCGTGTTGATATCTTCTTCTTTTATTTGCCCTTAGTCTGTTCTACCTTTGCAATATGCTACACAGCAAGCCGAAAGAAGATAGTTATTTACAAAAAGGACTTAGGAAACAACTGGTACAAACACTGCGCGAAAAAGGAATACAAGATGAACGGGTGCTTGCGGCCATAGAGGCTATTCCACGTCATTTTTTCCTCGATCCTGCCTTTGAAAGACAGGCGTATGAGGATCGTGCATTCCCCATTACAGCAGGGCAAACAATCTCACAACCATATACCGTCGCTTACCAAACCCAATTACTGGAAATAAAAAAGTTTGACAAGGTGCTGGAAATAGGTACCGGCAGCGCTTACCAGGCTTGTGTATTGGCAGAGCTGGGCGTAAGTTTATTTACCATAGAGCGGCAGCGGGCATTATACGATTACGTAGGCCAGTTCTTTTTTATAAAGAACTACCCCAATATAAAGCGCTTTTACGGAGACGGTTATGAAGGTCTTCCATCCTATGCCCCTTTTGATAAAATATTGGTTACAGCAGCAGCGCCATTTATTCCGCCAAAGCTTGTGGAACAATTAAAACCCAGCGGCATTATGGTGATACCCGTAGGTGACGACACGGGGCAAAAAATGCTCAGGATCACCAAAGATACTGATGGCACTACGCATATAGAAGAGCGAGGTGATTTTTCCTTTGTGCCAATGCTAACCGGGAAAAATAACAAGTAGTAAAGCCAGCTGTATATAGTAATATAAGGCATAATTTTATAGTGTCCTTTGTATTGCTATGAAAACTGATAATATTACTTACAAGTGTTGCATTTGCGGCGGTGGCCCTGCAGGCATGATGCTGGGCTATATACTAGCCCGTGCAGGTATCAACGTAATTGTGCTTGAAAAGCACAAAGACTTCTTTCGCGATTTTCGTGGGGATACCATTCATCCATCCACCATTCAGTTAATGTATGAACTGGGAATATTAGAGGCGTTTCTTAAAGTACCTCATCAGGAGTTGCCACGCTTAAATGGAGTGTATAATGGAGTAAGTTTTGCTTTAGCAGATTTTAGTCACTTGCCTGTTATACGGAAGGTGGTAGGCCTTATGCCCCAATGGGATTTCCTGAATTTTATTGAGCAGCAAGCTATACGCTACCCGGCATTTCATATCATGAAGGAAGCAGCAGTAACAGAATTGATATGGCAAGGCGATCGCGTATGTGGCATAAAAGCGAAAACAAATAATGGCTTACAGGAAATATACGCAGATCTTGTAGTAGGCACTGATGGACGGAGCTCAACTGTGCGCTCACTAGCCAAATTGAAAGTAGTAGAAACCGGTGTACCAATTGACGTCCTATGGTTCAGGTTGTCTCACAAACAAGGCGATCCCGATTATACACTAGGGCGTTTTAGCAATGGCAAAATAATGGTGACGCTTTTCAGAGATACTTACTGGCAATGCGCTTACGTAATTCCTAAAGGTGATTTTGAAAATATTAAATCCCGCGGACTTGAATCATTTAAAAAAGAAATAGTAGACGTAGCTAACTTCTTTTCCAACAGAGTGGGCGAACTAAATAATTGGGATGATATAAAATTACTGACGGTTGCGATAGATCATTTAGAGAAATGGTATTGCAATGGATTGCTTTGCATTGGTGATGCCGCGCATGCCATGTCACCTGTAGGTGGCGTGGGTATAAACCTTGCCATTCAGGATGCAGTAGCTACTGCAAATATTTTATACAAACCATTAGCCGCACGGCAGCAGGTCACACAGGCAATGCTAAAAAAAGTTCAGGACAGACGTGCATTCCCTACAAAAGTGATCCAGAAAGCGCAAGCCTTTCTCCACAAGAATATCATTAACAGGAAGCCAGGCTCCATGGCAAGTCAGAAGATGCCGCTATTCTTTAAATTGCTAAATGCCATCCCCTTATTGCGCCGGATTCCAGCATACCTTGTAGGTATGGGTGTAAGACCGGAGCATATCAAAACGCCGGATGCACTCAATGCAAATTAAGTATCACAAACCAATAAAGATTTGTTTCTATTATCTATTTATTATTGTTGATAAATATTATAATAGCTCCCAATCTTTGAGATAAAAATCACGTCTATATTAGCAAGTCAACCCTACAACGCAAATCTGACTATGCTATTCCGAAAACGCCCCTTTCTAAGATCATACGCGGCCTTTATCCTGTTACTGCTCACAACAATCAAAGGCATTGCTCAATGCAACAACTGGAACACTACCGCCAATCTCACTTTAGCCTCTACCTGCGCTGCCAACGGTAGCTTTAATGTAAAGATCTCCGGACCTGATTCTGTTAATCTAACAAGTATACAGTACGGCATACCTGTGTCTGCCAGTGGATATACCGTGCCGCTCAACAATTCTCCTGTCTTTACAGGGGTACCCGCAGGTACTTATACAGTTAGCACTGTAGCCACCTGCGCCGGCACTTTGGTAGGAAAAAATACAACCATTACTGTACCAGGGAACTATACACCGCCTATAATGAATCTAAGCCTGGTCAGAGGTTCTATTAGTTGTGGCGCATACGGCCAGGTAAATGTGTACACGATAAACGGCGCAGCACCTTTTAATATTCGCATTCTCAGCGCCCCTTCAGGCTATAGCGGCCCGGTTTCTTTCAGCGCACCCAGCGTATATACTATTACCAGCCTGCCTGCAGGCAACTATACAGTACAGGTAACTGATGCATGTGGCAGCGGTACAGCACCGGCGACAGTGACTGTTCCATCCTTGTCAGCAAGTTCACTACCTCTTGTATTTTATGATATTGGCGGCCTTGGCTGCAATAAAATACGCATTTTCAATCCATCTATTTCAGTGTACAGCACGGACTGGAACCCTTATGCCTATGATACCCTTTTCAAGGTATCTGCTCA
>JAFDXS010000372.1 GCA_018267795.1 Bacteroidota bacterium
CTTTTCTGGTTTTCAGATTCTGTGGAGACAATAAATGGAGGCTCATACCATCGTATACTGCTATCGGGTTCAAATTTGGCAAAGAGCTTTAAAAGAAAATATTCCACCCCTTTTTTATGATGCCTCTGCACTATCAGTCGTTCATAGCCCTTAGCATCAAAACATCTTAATATTTGAATGTCTTTGCCTCTATACACATCATCAGCACATTTGTACTTTGCAGCATCTTTGGCCTTTATATGTTTGTAATACGGTTCCCTTTTAAAGGCACAGAATATAAGTATGAATAATAGAAGGGAATATTTTTTCATGTCCGTAGGCTGAATGCTTAAAACTAAGAAATTTGGAGAAATGCCCTAATAAAAACTATATTTGCACCCTCACCAAAAACGGGGAATTAGCTCATTTGGTAGAGCGCTTGCATGGCATGCAAGAGGTGACCGGTTCGATTCCGGTATTCTCCACGCTTTAAAGCCACCTTCGGGTGGCTTTTTATATCCAAAAAATCAATAGGGATGGCCATCGAGCATTGCTATATTTTCAACTCGACAATATAAATTTAATTTCAATTTAATATTGCATCCTGAATTATTGCTTGTATTGACTCGAATACGCCGTTAAAGCTTATTCCTAAAAAAGAAGAACTCAACATAGATTTTGTTTCAGAAGTTAAGGCCAGTACAGCATTAATAAAATCTTTACTCACATTCTTTGTTGTGTTACCTTCCTTTCTAAAGGATAAGAGTATGGGCTCTCCTTCAGGTTTTATTCTCATTACCCGAATTTTGTTAGTTATTGCAAAATTCAATGCGCCTTCTTGTAAAATATTTGTAGTAAACAATATTGCTTTAACGTTCAAGCCAGTAATTTGCCTCGTTTTTGAATAAAACTCTTCAATATCATTAACTGGAATAGGATGTTTATAATCTTTACACTCTACCATCAAATATAAGCTCGGTTCAGTTTCACCTGGCAAAGTGCATTCAACTGAAATATCAACAATAATATCGGACTTTCTTTGCGAGGAATAATATTTTTTCTTCCTAAAAATTCTACTATGACTACTATTGACAGGAAGTTCATTATTAAGAAGCATTGTTTGTAGTATATCGAAAACTTTAGCTTCAAAATTGTCGCCTTTTGCAGTTGTACTAATGGGCAAATCCATAACAATAAATATACGTAAATTTATAAGTCTATTTTGGATACCATTATGGAAATAAGAAATTTGAAAAGGTTAAGTAAACATGATATCGAAAATCAGTCCGTTAAAGTGCTTCATCATTTTAATGAAAATTATTTCTCTCTAATAAGGCCGACACCACTGAATGATATCGTCAATAACTTAGTTAGGCAAGATTATCTTAAATATGAGGAGCTAATATTGGGATATGCGAATGATGGATCTCGAATACTTGGCTGTTATATTCCGAATAAAAAGTTCATTCTTATTGATCCTACATTAAAAAGTAATCAAAAATCAAAGTTTAATTTTGTTTTAGGGCATGAGCTTGGGCATTTTGTTCTTCATAGAAATTTGGTCACTCCTGTAAATGATGAAGATATTCAAGATTCAGACACTAAAATCTTTAGTGAAAAAAAGGAATTGGTAACTGATTTAGATTTTATGGAATGGCAGGCGAACTATTTTTCTAGTGTGATACTACTGCCAAAAGATATGCTTTATAATAAATTAATTAGAGTAGTGGAAAAGTTAGGTATGAGGTGGAAAGGTAGAATTTTTGTTGATAGTCAAAGATGCAACCAAACTGACTATTATAACGTTTTAGCTATGCTATGTGATTTTTTTGAAGTATCTAAAACCGTAGCTGAAATTCGATTAAAGGAATTAAGGCTTTTGATTGACAAGAGAGCCATTGCTAAATCAATTGGAGATATTTTGAATGAAAATAAATAAAAACTCGCTAGACTTGTATTGTGACAGCACTCATTCAAACTCAATCATCTGAACATTTAAAGTGTCAAAAGGCAGCTGAATTACAATTCATTAGTTTGACTCTGATTTTCCCTAACAAGCTTTATTCTTGGACTTAGCGGCTTTAAGGTCTGCAGCTTTTTTCCTTAGTTCTTGAGTTTCCTTTTCGAGTTCTACAATTATGGCTTGATTATTTATCGCAACAATCTTTTTCCGAAGATAATGGGCGACACTTGTTGATTTATTAGCTTCCCAAAAAAGATAGCAAGCGAAAATCAATGAAATAATCATATCAAAAAATTGAAAGCGATGCGATAAATAATTATTGAAAAAATAGTCGCATAGAATCGATAATAGCTGAATAATTAATGCAACTACACAAGTGAGTTCAAAATGATATGCAGTAATAAAAGAGCTATAATACCTAATTATTACTGGACAATCGTTAACTTTTTCTTGCAGATATAAATACCAGACTTTATCAAATTCGTCTTTTTCGTTATCATCTATGCAACTGCCAGTTAACAAGTTTTTTTGATAATGAGAATCCTGCAAGACTTCGATTCTAATAGCAATTTTCCGCAATAGATGACCAATCCCGTAAATAAAAATAAAAGCAGAGGCACAAATTGTAATATTTAAGATAGTATTGTCTTTAAATAACATTTTCCATTTTTCATCCTTGTTAATAAGATTTTTAATATCTATTATCGCTGAAAGCCATAAATACCAAGTTGCTAAAAGGCCCGGGAAAAATATATTTAATATTTTCCTCTCAGAATTTGAATCTAATAATTTCTCAAAATCGGCCATATGCTAAATTTTATTTGAGATGATTTTAGGAGAAGTGATGACTGTATGGCTTGTGAAATTATAAAAGATGTGTATTATTTTATACGTGAAAAACACCCCCCCAGTTCGGCGTAGTGTTCCACTACGTCGCCTCGGCAGCCAATCTCATGATTGGCCTTATTAACCATAACATATCAGTATTTGCAAAAGTAGAGCATACAATAGCATCAATGCCGACAAATTAATCGAATAAGGAAAGCCGATAATCGCACCATCGCCTAGCCAATGATCGCGCCTTAATTGTTGCCGGAGAAACGACAGAAGAACAAAAAATTGTAGCAGCAAGCTCCCACGCATACAAAAGCTAAATAGGCCCCGGCAGCGGCAATAATTTCAGCGCATGTCGCCGATAAGCGAACGGCAAAACAAGCGTCGAGCAATCTTTTTTCATGCGGAGCTTTGAAAAAAGTCGGCTTTTTCTTTGCTACTTTCAT
>JAFDXS010000373.1 GCA_018267795.1 Bacteroidota bacterium
GTTGCGCTATTAGCGGATGCCATAATCAGTCGAGCTATACTGCCTGTGATGACCTGCTGCTGGATAGCTGGGAACATATGTTTCAGGGAGATAATAGCGGCGCTGTGGTAGTACCCTTCAGACCAGAGTACAGTACCCTTCTTTATTTTGTAAATACTGACAGTAGCCTCGGCCCTGTGTTTCAACCGCTGATGCCCTACCAGGCGAAGGCTCCAATACTTAGTCGCGCAGAATATCAAATACTGGCAGACTGGATCGCTAAAGGCGCACCGAATAAGGATGGGGCGATACCCTTTGCAGACGAAGCAAGCACCCGACAAAAAATATATTGTACTACACAGGATGGGCAAACGGGCATAGACCTGATGGCGGTAATAGATGCGAAAAGTAACTTGATAATGCGCTACCTAACCATGGGCTCCAATCCTACTGTCGTAGAGTCGGGGCACTGTGTAAAGTTTTCTGATGATGGCAGCAATGCTTATGTGGGATTCTACAACTCATCGGTAGTGCAGAAATTCAATAGCACAACCGACCAGATAATCGGCAGCACTGATTTACCTAAAAATGCAGGCTGGAGCATAATATGCCTGGACAGCCCTAACAGCAGGATGTTGATAAGCAACTGGACCAATGACGGCATGGTAGCCTCTATATTTACGAACCCAATGTCCGTTGACCTGTTTAGCACCTATGGGGCATTGCAATACCCACATGGCATAGTGGCGAATAAGAGTTTTGATACCTTCTTCGTAGTGTCTCAGTTTGGCAATACGGTGTATAAACTAAGCGACCCCGGCAGCCTTGCCATAAACCTGAGCCTGGACGGCAATATGGCCACGCAGATAGCAGGGGCGCACACACCTGATCCACATGACGTGATAATGACGCCTGATTATTCAAAATACTTTGTGAGCTGTCAGAACACGAACGATGTGCGCGTGATGGATGCACATGCAGATACACTGATGAAAGTAATACCTGTAGGTACATTCCCGCAGGAGTTTGCATTGTCTTTACGACCATCTACCCCGTATATTTTCGTGACTTGTATGCAGGACTCTACCGGAAGTACTGCACGTGGTACAAAAGGCTCTGTATATGTGATAAACTACCAGGACATGAGCGTGAGGAAGATATGGTATGGCGACTTCTTTCAACCACATGCCATAACCGTAGATGATCGTGATGGGTTGGTATACATATTTAGCACTAATGCAAACGGGCTGCCCCAACATCATGCAGTAAAGGGACAGAAGGATGGCTGGTACAGTGTATATGACCTGAATACGCTGGAACCTGTGAGCACAAAACGGTATGAGATGAAAACGAATCCATACTCAGCCGCAACAAGGTTTAAACATTAGGCTTATTAGGTTTACTTTTGCGATTCATATTTTTCAGCTGATAGTTTATGCTTAGTGTCTCGTTACATGGTATATGTCTGCATGCACCTCATGGCCTTTATCCGCAGGAGCATGTTTTAGGAAATGATTTCGAAGTGGATGTAGATGTCTTTATCAATGTGGCGCACAACCAGCCATGGCCTTTTGTAGATTATGCGTTAGTACAAAACATAGTTACCAATGTATTTGAGCAGCCGGGGCAACTGCTGGAAAGCTTTGTACACAACATATACAGCGCACTGAAACTAAACATTGCCAATACCGAAAAAATAAAGGTGGCTGTAAGGAAATTACACCCACCTTTAAACGGAGATGTGCGCTATGCACAGGTTTGCTTCGAAGGCTGATTAGCTGTGTAACAGCTTCTCCAACGAAGTATCGTATGCTTCCTTCCAATCGCTGATGTAGCCCCAGCTTTCGTCGTCGATGCAAATTTCTTTGTTTGCATTTACGGTACCCAGCTTAGTAAATGGCATTCCTTTCATTTCAGCTTCGAACATAGCGTGCAGGTGGTGATTGACACTTACTACTACGCGGCTCTGAGCTTCGCCGAAGAGGAATGCATCTTTGCGCATATCCTTATCGGTGCTGATGCTGAAACCGAAATCGTTTGGCATTGCACTTTCCAACAGACAAGCGAAGAGGCCACCTTCAGAAATATCATGCGCGGATAAAATGAGTTTTTCGCTAATTAATCTTGCCACTGTTTGCTGTAACTGATATTCTTCTTCCAGATCGAAATGCGGAGCGGGGCTATGTGTAACGCCGCATATATGATGCAGATATTCAGAACAGTTGATATCATTACGATTAACGCCTATTACATAGATAGCATCGCCTGCATTTTTAAAGTTCAGGCTCATCTTCTGTTCCAAGCTATCCATTACACCTACCATACCAATAGTAGGAGTAGGATATACCGGACCATCTTCAGACTGATTGTAGAAGCTGACGTTACCGCCTGTAACAGGAGTACCAAATTTTTCGCAGGCAGCACCCATACCTTTTATAGCATGTACAAACTGATAGTACACTTCAGGATTGTAAGGGTTGCCAAAGTTGAGACAGTTGGTAATAGCAACCGGAACTGCGCCACTGCATACTATATTGCGGGCGGCTTCGCTGACTGCTATCATTGCACCCTTGTAAGGGTCAGCAAATACATAACGACTGTTGCAATCGGTGGTAACTGCCAATGCTTTTTGTGCACCATGGATGCGCACTACAGCAGCATCGCTTGGTTCATTAGTATGTGTATTGCCAGTGCCTACCATTGAATCATACTGCTCGTACACCCAGCGCTTAGAAGCTATATTAGGCAGTTGTATCAGTTGGTAAGCGATGTCTTTTAAGTCGCCCGGAATGGTAACTGAATCTGCATTGAATTTATTTAACTCTGCAAAGTAAGCGGGCTCTTTATATTCACGTTCGTAAACGGGAGCACCACCGCCTAATACAAGACTTTCAGCAGGTACATCAGCAATGAGCTCACCATTCATATAGTACTTCAGGTTCTGGTCTTTAGTAACCTCACCTATCTGCACACAGTGGATATCCCATTTGTCAAATATCTTCTGCACCTCCGCTTCATGACCTTTTTTAATAACGATGAGCATACGTTCCTGGCTTTCGCTCAGCAGCATTTCCCATGGCTTCATATTGGCCTGGCGGGTAGGTACTTTATCCAGATGGATAATCATACCATGTTCGCCCTTAGCACTCATTTCGCTGGTGGAGCAAGTGATACCCGCTGCACCCATATCCTGCATACCAATGAGGGTACCAGTCTTTATTACTTCGAGGCAAGCCTCCA
>JAFDXS010000374.1 GCA_018267795.1 Bacteroidota bacterium
TAGAGGCTAAATATGCTACGCTCGAACAGCAGCACCCTGAACAAAAACAGCAACTCGAAAATGAGCATGCTACAGATAAGCTTGAGCATTCTTTTGCAGGTGTTATGGGCCATGCATTTGAGCCTGTTATCCGCCCCCTGGGCTACGACTGGAAGATAGGCATAGCCCTTATTACATCATTTGCTGCGCGCGAGGTATTTGTAGGCACCATGGCTACCCTCTACAGCGTAGGCAACGAGCAGGCCAGTAAAGAAACCCTGCATGAAAAGATGGCCGCAGCACGTCGCAGCGATGGAACTGTTGTATATACACTGGCAACTGGCTTATCGCTGCTCATCTTCTACGTATTCGCTATGCAGTGTATGAGTACTCTTGCCATCGTTTATCGCGAAACGAAGAACTGGAAATATCCCGTTGCCCAGTTTCTGTACATGTTTGTTATTGCCTATGTTAGCGCATTCATAGTATTTCATATCTTCAGGTAGATATTGTAGTATTTTTAACAATTATTGGTGCAGGCTTTGCCTTTTTAGCTAAAAGAAACTTTCAGGTATAGTTTCTATAATATTGTTCATTCAAAAACAAGTGATTATGAAAAACAAAATTTTGTTGATAGTTATGTTGCTGTCCATAGTTGTTTACTTCAGCTCATGTGTAGTAGCAGGCCCTGATTATGGTTATGGATATAGGCATAACTATGGTTACTATCACGGCTGGCACAGAGGCTGGCATGACAGGGATGGATACCGCAGAGACTGGCACCAAAACTACAGGTAGAGCGGGAACGATTTTAGTGTATTGCTGACAGATTCATCATTCAGTTTTATCAAAAAAACAGTAGTATGAAAAGGTCATTATTAATAGCGAGCATTACATTACTATTGGCCACAAGCCTTAGTTCCTGTTTTATAGTACATCCACACCATCCGCGCCCACCTCGTCATCACAGGCATTAAGAAAGGCATTGCATATATTGTGTGCCTTTCTTATTGTTATGTACATAACAATATCTTCTTAGTCATTCTTACAGAAATCCTTATTGTAGCTGCGTGCTTTTCCAGCAGCATACAAGCAGTCAATGTTATTAACTATAGACATCGTCTTAGCTTGTCTTTCAATGTGCAATCATCAATTATTCAATGTAATAGCAAAAAAAAGACGGGCAAGAATGCCCGTCGGAAGTTTATAAACCATTTCTATTTTATTCTGCCTGCTTAGCTTCTTTCTTAGCAGGAGGATGATTGATCGTGAATACGATCTTCTTTTCTTCTTCACTATAGTCGGCGTATACGTTGTCGCCTTCTTTGATGTGATGATTCAAGATTTCTTCGGCCAGCGGATCTTCCAGGTATTTCTGGATGGCACGATGCAATGGTCTTGCACCGAATTGCTGGTCGTAGCCTTTTTCAGCTATGAAGCCTTTGGCTGCATCTGAAAGTTCGAGGCTAAAGCCAAGGGTATTCAAACGTTTCATAACATCTTTCATTATGATGTCTATGATCTGGTTGATATCTTCCTGGCCAAGTGAGTTAAAGATAATAACATCGTCGATACGATTCAAGAACTCAGGTGAGAAAGTGCGTTTCAGCGCTTTTTCTATAACACCGCGGCTATTGTCTTCAGAAGCGACTGACTTGGCAGAGGTAGTGAAACCTACGCCTGCACCGAAGTCCTTCAGCTGACGGGCACCAATGTTTGAGGTCATGATGATGAGCGTATTCTTGAAGTCAACCTTGCGGCCAAGACCATCAGTAAGCTGACCATCATCGAGCACCTGCAGCATGATGTTGAATATATCAGGATGTGCTTTTTCAATTTCATCGAGCAGCACTACAGAGTAAGGCTTGCGGCGTACTTTTTCAGTAAGCTGACCACCTTCTTCATAGCCTACATATCCCGGAGGCGCGCCTATGAGGCGGCTAAGCGAGAATTTTTCCATGTACTCACTCATGTCCACACGTATCAGCGCTTCATCGCTGTCGAACATGTAGCGTGCGAGGGCACGTGCCAATTCTGTTTTACCTACACCGGTAGGACCTAAGAATATGAATGAGCCTATAGGCTTGCGTGGATCTTTAAGACCTACACGGTTGCGCTGTATAGCCTTTACCACTTTGCTAATAGCATCATCCTGGCCTACCACTGCACCTTTCAGCTCATCGCCCATACGGCGCAGCTTATCGCTTTCAGCTTCTACCATGCGCATAACAGGTATGCCTGTCATCATGCTTATCACTTCAGCGATATCTTCTTCGTGTATCGGGTAGCGTTTGTTCTTGGCTTCTTCTTCCCATTCTGCTTTAGCACGTTCCAGTTCTTCGCCGAGGCGTTTTTCCCGATCACGCAGTGCAGCAGCTTCTTCGAAACGCTGGCTTTTTACAACCTTATTCTTTTCCTGTTTAATATCTTCGATCTTCTTTTCAAGATCAAGGATATTCTGCGGAACATTGATATTCTTTAAGTGTACGCGGGCACCTACTTCATCCAGTACATCTATTGCCTTGTCGGGCAGCAGGCGGTCTGTCATGTAGCGGTCGCTCAGCTTCACACAAGCTTCAATAGCCTCTGCATCGTAAGATACATTGTGAAACTCTTCGTATTTAGAACGTATGTTGTTAAGTATCGTAATCGTTTCATCAACACTTGGTGGTTCTACCAGTACCTTCTGGAAACGACGGTCAAGCGCACCATCCTTTTCAATGTACATACGGTACTCATCAAGCGTAGATGCGCCAATGCATTGGAGGTCTCCCCTTGCAAGGGCCGGCTTAAAGATATTGGAAGCATCCAGCGAGCCGGAAGCACCACCTGCACCAACGATGGTATGTATCTCATCTATAAAGAGGATAACATCGCGGTTCTTTTCCAGTTCGTTCATTATCGCCTTCATCCTTTCTTCGAACTGGCCACGGTATTTGGTACCAGCAACCAGAGCAGCAAGATCGAGACTGATAACGCGCTTATCGAAAAGCACACGTGATACCTTGCGCTGCACGATGCGCAGTGCAAGACCTTCTACTATAGCGGTTTTACCTACACCAGGCTCGCCTATTAGTATCGGGTTGTTTTTCTTCCTGCGGGAGAGGATCTGAGATACGCGTTCGATCTCTTCTTCGCGTCCCACAATGGGGTCTAAGTTCCCCATCTCAGCGAGCTTGGTAATATCGCGGCCGAAATTATCAAGTACCGGAGTTTTAGATTTAGTGTTACCAGCCT
>JAFDXS010000375.1 GCA_018267795.1 Bacteroidota bacterium
CAGTCTGCATGGTCTGAGAGTATAAAGCCTCTATCAGCACCTCGCCTGCGCCTCGCTCCTCGCAATTGCATCCAGCCACTGCATATGCCTAGTTTGTATGGTTGTAGTTTACGCATCCATGGTGTGTCCATCGCAGATGGTGGCGCTATTATCATAGCGCCTTTTATTTCAGCCCTGTTAGTTTCAGCGGTTATACGTTGCGATGGAGTTAGTGTGCCAATAGTTTCCTCATAGAGTCTGTTCACATTATCTACAGCACCATGCGTGTATATTGTACCTATTGTGCTGTCAAGTTGATTTAATACCCGCTGTGCTTTACCAAGTGCATAAGTTATAAGTACAGAATTTTTCCCCTCTTCTTTATTTTGTCGCCACCAATTGTTGATGTCAGCATGCACATCATCAACACGAGGAAAGCGGTATATAGGTAAGCCAAACGTACTCTCCGTTATAAAATTGTGGCACCTCACAGGCTCAAATGGCTGTGATATTTTATCATGCTGCAACTTATAGTCGCCGCTTATTACCCATATCTCACCTTTATACTCCAGCCGTACCTGTGCAGAGCCCCATATATGTCCTGCGGGGTGCAGGCTTATCTTCACCCCGTTTAGCAAAACTGTTTTATCGTATTCTATCCCTTCTGCATTTATGTCCTCACCCAGCCGATACTTAAGTACGGGTATGCTATGCTTATGCGCCAGGTAGCTGCCCATACCCATGCGTGCGTGGTCTGAATGAGCATGAGTAATAATAGCTTTATTAACTGCATTCCAGGGGTCTATATATACCCCCGCTTGTGCGCAATAAATGCCATTATTATCAAACGTTATCATAGTATGCTTTTGAATAATAAAATGTTAGGTATAAAATAATTAAAAATTGTACCAGTAATATAATTGCTTCTTTATTAACAATTATATCTATGAGAGGTTCGATATATTTGTAAACTGTTTTTTGCTATTTTGCTCTCAGTATTTTTTCAATCTATGTATAAAGTCTGGTTTACTCTATCGCTGTTTCTCATAACAGGCAATGTTTTGGCACAAAAGCATAATTGGCATTTGTTAAGTGCTAAGGGTCATCGTAGTGGCACTGGCGTAGAAGACGCCTATAAAAAATTAAAAGATAAAAATCCAAAAGTTATAACGGTGGCTGTACTGGATATAGGCACCGATATAAATCACGAAGACCTGAAAGGTATGATATGGACAAACCCGGGCGAAATACCGGGCAACGGTATAGATGATGATCATAATGGGTATATCGACGACATTCACGGTTGGAATTTCCTTGGTGGTAAGCATGGAAACCTAATGTACGAATCAGAGGAAAAAACGCGTAGTTATCAAAGGCTGAAAAGAATATTTCAAAATAGGGATACCGCGCATCTTTCAGGTGAAGAAGTAGCTCAATTTGCTGAATATAAAAAGCAAAGAATAGCCTACGAAAAAGCACAGGCCCAAAGAGAAAAAGAAGCAAGTAATTCTGACTTTGCATATAAGCTGGACAAGCAGTGGTTCTGGCGACAGGTATTTCATTTAATAATAGGTAAAGATGCCGATAGGCAAATAGCGGAAGCAAAGGATCTTACTGCGAAGATGGCTTATTACAATACTTTAGATGCAGATTCTTTGAGACGCTCAATAATTGGCGATGATCCTGAAAATGTACATGAGCGCTATTATGGTAATAATGATGTGGTTGGCATTGAGCCCTCACATGGTACGCATACCGCGGGCATCATAGCAGCCTTAAGACATAACGGTATTGGCGCCGATGGGGTAACCAATAACGTACGCATTATGGTAGTAAGGGCAGTCCCCTGGGCTGATGAACGTGATAAAGATGTTGCTAACGCCATTCGCTATGCGGTAGATAATGGCGCCTCTGTGATAAGTATGAGCTTTGGCAAGTATGAATCGCCTGATAAATCGGTAGTTGACTCAGCAGTAGCCTATGCTCAAAGCAAGGATGTATTGTTAGTACATGGCTCAGGCAACGAGTCGAGAAATACAGATTCTATGCCTTGTTATCCTATACCTCGTTTGCTTAATGGTAACACAGTAAATAGCTGGATAGAAGTAGGGGCCAGCGGTAGGAAGAAAAATAAGAAGTTAGCAGCATCTTTTTCTAATTATGGGCCCAAAACCGTAGATATGTTTGCTCCCGGAGTTAAGATATATTCCACCCTGCCCAATAATAAATATGGTCGCGAAGACGGAACCAGTATGGCAGCACCGGTCGTAGCTGGTATCGCCGCTATGATACGCAGTTATTTCCCCGGCTTAACGGCGCAGGAAGTAAAGGCGGTATTAATGCAAACCGTTACCAAATACAACGGCAAAGTACGCGTACCCGGTCACAGGGAAACTTATACAACTATGGCGAGCCTCTGTGTTTCAGGCGGAGTAGTTAACGCGGATGCAGCAGTAAGTCAATTACTCACTAAATAATATTGGGATGGCTTTCAAGAGCCTCGAAAATATAAGATGACAAGCACACTGTCGCCCAGCGCCATATCCTTGATAAGCGAACAGCGTATCCAGAGTTAAGCCTGTTTTGGCATGCGGAGCAGTTTTGCCCAAACCCGCCTTTTTCTTTTTCTCCCTTGTTGGCGTCCCCGCCAACAAGCTCGCGTCAAACATTCACATTACAAGGTCAATTCATTTTTTGCTTTTTACTTTTTCGTTTTTAATTACAAAATGTGGATATGATTATTTGGGAACCGCTTGTTAATTATCCGATATTGCAATTGAGCTGTTGTTGCAAAAAGAACAGCTATAGATTATGAAGAAGAATTTTGCTGATCCTGACACTTTCTTGCTACATGTAGGGGTAAAGATGGGGCACAAATGGGGCATAATGTTACATTTGACTTATTGTTTATATGGTAATGCTGTAAATGGTTTCAGCGGTTTTTCTGACAGCAGAATGCCCCATCACTCTTTTTAATGGAAATGGGGCATTGAGCAAATTAAGCCACTGAGGTCAGTTAAAAATGTTACAGCCAAAGCCGGAACATAGCATGCCATTTAAAAACATATCCACTCATGCGCACCTGTTTCCAAATAAGTAACTTTATGAGTGGCTAATAATGTATGGAAATAAGCCCTGTAAAATATAGAAAGATTATCCACGTGGATATGGATGCATTTTATGCGTCTATAGAGCAGCGGGATAATCCTGAACTAAGAGGGAAGCCTATTGCGGTA
>JAFDXS010000376.1 GCA_018267795.1 Bacteroidota bacterium
GGCCGCTGCCGGTAGCACCTACGCTAAATGAGGCAGTGCTTCCTGTGCATGTGCTGGTAGCACTCGGCTGCGCTATTATTACAGGCAGTGTATTTACAGTCAGGGTCGATACATTCGAGGTTACACTTGGTGTACAAGCACCACTTATTATTACACGGTATTGATAGCCATTCATCGCAGCGCTCACGCTTGTTAGTGCCAGTGTAGCGCTGGTGGCGCCTGGTATATTACCAAAGCCGGAGCCCGTATTCAGCTGCCATTGGTAGCTAATGCCGGTACCTGTCGCGCCCACACTCAGGCTGGTGCTGCTGCCTGCACAAACCGATAAGCTTGAAGCAGGCTGCGTAGTAATAGCAGGCAAGGAATTTACGGTCAGTAAGGCTGATGTTGAGCTAACAGAGGGGTTACAGGCACCAACGCTGGTAGCTACCACACGGTAGTTATATCCGCTCATAGCAGCAGTAGCACCTGTTATAGTCAGTGTATTTGTTGTAGCGCCGCTATATTCTGCACCGCTCACGTTCGCGAAGCCGCTTCCCTGGTCCACCTGCCATTGATAATTTATTGTTGCAGTGCTGCTTGCAGATACGCTAAAGGTTGTATTGCCGCCCGCGCACATTATCACGTCCGATGGCGGTATTAAAATAGTAGGTGCCGTTACCACGGTAAGGTCAGCAGTTGCAGATGTATCGGCACCTGATATATTGCTTACTATCACACGATACATATAGTTATTCATCGTGCTGGTAGCACCTGTTATGCTCAGCGAAGATGAGGTAGCGCCACCATATACCGAGCCGCTAACGTTGGCAAAACCCAGTCCCTGGTCCACCTGCCACTGGTAAGACAGTCCTGTGCCGCTTGCCACTACCGAAAAGCTGGTATTGCTCCCGGCACAAATGGTGGAACTACTGGGTTGTGTGGTAATAGAAGGCGCTTGGGCATAGGCTGTATGAATACCTAACATCACCAACAATAACAAAAGGCTTCTTCTGAAGAAATTGTAATAATGCTGCATAACCATGGTACTTGAAATGATAAGTTCTAATATATACCTCAAAATAGAAAAAAAATATAAATTCTAATAAATATTTAATATCAAATAAACGCTCCCCTGAAAGACGAAATAATCAACCTTTGGGTTTATACAGTTCTCGTTTTATTAAAGCCATAATTTCCTGACAATAAACGATATGGTACGATTTTATTAAATGTATTTCCACAATATTTCTATGAAAATCACCAAATGGATTATTACTGTAGCATCGCTGTGCTTTTTAGGTAGTTGTGCCTCTTTTAAAGAATCAGCTAAATATAAATTCAACGATGGCATTTACTATACCCATTTCCCTGCCGGGGACAAAGTATACGTTTCTGTTATAGATGATGACAGCATCGAAGTCTGCCCAGCCTCCGGAGCTAAAGAATGTATAGTATTAGACGTGGCTAAGAAGACCTATTATACCAGTTCCGGATTTTCAAAAAAATTCAATGGCAAGGAATTAACCCGCAGATTTTACAAACCATCTTTCGATGTTGACGTACTTACCATTCCATTCAAATACAGGCCATATACCGAAGGCTTTCCAAATCATCTCAGTGCCACTTTCAATGGAGCCCTGTATGGCGGTTATCGCACAGATTTATATAAGATCACTTATCAAAGAACGCCCCTAAATACTTACAAACAACATATAGATCACTTTGCCTTCGGCGCTGGTTTAGTATTAGGTCTTGGTTCTACTCCCGTAAATGAGTGGAATACACGGCCTTCTATAAAAATGGAATATGAAGGTGTTGATCTTATTACAGGTCTTGCTTTGATTACTGCATACCAAAATCTTAATTTTGGTCTTGTCTTTGGCATAGATCATTTGCTGGATGATAATAGGAAATACTGGATCTATGAAGGCAAATTCAGTTTAGGGTTCTCTGTAGGGCTCAATCTTAATTAGTATGGAAAAACGTTTCAACATTCGGGTATATGGCATCTGGCTGCATGAAGGGAAGTTGCTGGTAAATGAAGAATTGATCAGGGGCCAAAAGGTAATAAAACTGCCCGGCGGCGGCATGGATTGGGGGGAAGGTACTATCGATTGTCTCAAGAGGGAATGGAAGGAAGAGCTTGCGCTTGATATAGATATCGTCGACCATTTTTACACCACAGATTTTTTTCAGCCCTCCGCCTACGACCAGTCACAGGTTATCAGCATCTATTATTTAATCACCGCCCCGGTACCCGAAACTTTTGTAAACCACGTAGAAGCCGAACGCACCTTTTGGCTTCCCCTGCACGAACTAACCGCCGACACATTTACTCTCCCCATCGACAAAAAAGTCGGCGAAATGCTGCAAACCATTTTCCGTTCCTCCAACAATTCAATATAACTTACCCCTTCTCCTCGTCATTTTGCCAAATGTGGATATATTTATTTGGGGTTAGCCTCGGTGCAATGGTATCTTGCATATGGCATTTGCCCACACCGGTTCTTTGACATACCGAAACCCTATTTATACCCTTTATACCTTTTTATACCTAAGTTATTTTTTGCATACGCATTTACCACAAAGGTTTCCAGCCCCAGGCGCCCAAAAGTAGTTTTTTTGCGAATGCAGATACCTCGTTGCTCCATATGGTGCTTTTATATTTATTTATATAGAAAAAAGTTAAGTACCTATTTATATACCCACATAATATCCATTTACCTTTACAAATTACTATCAGCTATTTATGAAATTATTATTAAAGTATTTAAGTCAGTATAAGCTCCTGATACTACTTGGGCTCGTTCTGGCTGCTATCAACCAGATTTTTTCCCTCCTCGATCCCATGATCGGCGGTAAACTGCTGGACCGTTTTGTTACGCATCCGCACACCGTTACACCAATGGGTGTTACACCTGCTATTACGCGTACTATATCAGACTACCTTGTGGGTTCATTAGGCCTTATTGGTTTGCTCATTGGTGTTGCTATGGTGTCCCGTATCGCCAAGGCCTTTCAGGATTATGTGGTGAATGTAGTCATACAGAAATTCGGCGCCCAGATATATACCGATGGCTTAAAGCATGCTTTGCGTCTCCCATACCAGGATTTTGAAGACCAGCGCAGTGGCGAAACATTGTCTGTTCTTACTAAAGTGCGTGCCGACAGCGAAAAGTTCATCATGTCTTTTGTCAATGTGCTGTTCACTACACTAATAGG
>JAFDXS010000377.1 GCA_018267795.1 Bacteroidota bacterium
GTATAAAGCAGCGCATAGATAGCGGTAAGCTGTTTTATCTTACCTATAATCTTAAACTGCTGTTTTATTTATTATTTCATAAAGCCGATTGCTTCTGCGCTATTGATCTTGACACAATATTGCCAGTTTACTACGCGTCCATACTTAAAAATGTAGAGCGGGTATATGATGCGCATGAGCTGTTTTGCGATATAGAAGAAGTAGCCTCGAGGCCCTCAATACGCAAGATGTGGCATTGGATAGAAAGACATACCGTACCTCATTTTGAATATGGCTATACAGTAAATAAAAGCTATGTAAATGAGTTCAGGCGCATGTATGGCGTGGAATATGCTATAGTGAGGAATGCTACGGTGCTAAAGCCGCTTGTGATACCTGAGAAGAAAGACAGGTATATACTATACCAGGGAGCAGTAAATAAAGGAAGATGTTTTGAAGAACTAATACCTGCTATGCAAATGGTAGATGCTACACTGGTGATATGTGGAGAAGGCAACTTTTATGAGGGAGCACAGCTACTAGTAAAAGAATACAAGCTGGAAAATAAAGTAACCTTTAAAGGTTATGTGCCACCCGCAGAATTGCCGGAATATACTTTACACGCATATATTGGCATAACGCTATTTGTAGCCACCAGCAAGAGCAATGAGCTATCTCTTGCCAATCGTTTTTTTGATTATATGCATGCGGCAATACCGCAGCTTGGTGTGCAGTACCCTGAATATGAAAATATAAATCGTGAGTTTGAAATAGCTACCCTTATATCGCCTGTAACTATAGAGAATATTGCCGCTGCACTGAATAAGCTACTAAATGATACAGCCTATTACCAGCGGCTACAACAAAACTGCCTGAAGGCACGCGAAGTGTATTGCTGGCAGGAAGAAGAAAAACGATTGCTGGCTGTATATAAAAATGTGTTTAGTAATGAGTGAGTATAGTACAGAAATAAAGTTTAGTGTTGTTATTCCTACTTATAATGCAGCAGGGACTATTGTAAGGACTATTGAATCCTGCCTGAAGCAGAGCTATGCTGCACATGAAATAATAGTGGTGGATGATGGCAGCACGGACGAAACAGAACAACTGCTGGAAGAGCGCTTTGGCAATAAAATAATTTATACGCGACTTTATAAAAACCTGGGGCCATCATTTGCGCGTAATAAGGGAATGGACCTGGCAACCGGCAATTATATCGCCTTTCTTGATGCTGATGATGGATGGCATGAGGACAAGCTATTAGTTGCTAAAAGCATACTGGAAGCAAACACCAAAATAAAATTTCTATATCATCCGTTTACGCAGGAAGATGTAAGCACTAAAAAGCTGCCTGAAGGGGCTACTATATACACGTTGCCGTTTATTAAGTTACTAAATGGTAATGTTATTGGTACACCCTGCGTAGTGCTTGCCAATGATAAATCCTTTCGCTTTGAAACAGAGATGCGGTATATGGAAGATTATGACCTTTGGCTGCGGATAGGATATAGAAATAAAATTTATTTCATAAATCTGTCGCTGACACAGATAGGCAGACCTGTGTTATCTAAAGGCGGACAAAGTGGTAATAAATGGAAAATGCGTAAAGGCGAATTAAAAGCCTATACCCGCCTGGCGAGACTAAATCCTTTATTCATTTTGCTGCTGCCTGTTTTGTATGTGTATAGCTTAAGCAAGCATATATACAAAGCCATTACCGGCAAATAATTACATACCAGCCACAGATATTTCCTTTACCATACCTTGTTCTATCCTTACTACTCTTGCAGGATATTTCTGGATAATGGTATAGTCATGCGTAGCCATGATGAATGCTGTATGATAGTCACGGCAGATATTGAAAAGCAATTGCATTATTTCGTCAGTAGTGTCCGGGTCAAGGTTTCCTGTAGGTTCATCGGCTAGTATAAGCTTAGGATTATTAAGCAATGCACGAGCTATATCTACACGCTGCTGTTCCCCACCCGACATTTCATAAGGCATTTTAAATCCTTTGCTTTTTAGGCCTACCTTGCTCAGCACATTTTCAATTTTCTCTTTCATCAGTACTTTATCCTTCCAGCCGGTAGCTTTAAGCACAAATTCAAGGTTATCATAGACATTTCTATCAGTAAGCAAGCGAAAATCCTGGAACACGATACCGAGGTTGCGGCGCAAGAGCGGTACGTTTTGCCACTTTAGACCTTTAAGATCGAAACCCGCTACAGCTCCATCACCCTCTTTTAGATATAGATCTCCGTAAAGGGTCTTCAGCAAACTTGACTTGCCTGTGCCTGTGCGGCCAATAAGGTAAACAAACTCACCCTTGCCTACCTGGAAGTTTACATTATTAAGAACAAGGTTGGTACCCTGGTATATATTAGCGTTGCGTAAGGAGACTATATTTAATTCACTCATCCGGGCTCTATTTAATATTGGCTATGTAAAATAAAGCATTCCTGAAGAATATAGGAAATATCCAGGCCATCTGTAAAAAATAAAAGGTTCCGCAAAAAGCGGAACCTTTTATTAAATCTTATAATTCAGATTAATATACTATCAGTTTTTCAGTTTGCGTCTGATCGTCAGTTGTTACCTGTACAAGGTACATGCCCTTTACTGAGATGTAAGAAGCAGGGATCTCAACGCGGGTAGCACCATTTGATACTTGCTGTTGTGTAGTGTAAACTGTTTTACCAGCAACATCTGTAACCACGATATGAGCAACTGTGTTGATTGGCTCTTTAATTGTGATATAAGAGCTACCTGAAGTTGGGTTAGGAGATACTGTTATACCTCTATCATCAGACATAATAGTGTTTACGCCCAGCGGTTGGTTATTTACATTCAGGCGATCGATATAGAAATAGTTGCTTGAACCATAACCATAGATATCAGGAGCACCCGGTCTGTAACGGAACCTGAAGAATGTAGATGGTGTTCTTGCAGCGGGAGGTAGCGTAATGCTCTGGAGTTTCCAATCAGACATGCTTGTTGGAGTGAAAGGCGTCATTTTAGACCCTACTGCACCGATGTTAGCCTTATCCAGGTATTTCAATAAGTTCCAGCTTGTACCACCATTTATTGAATAATCAATTTCTAATGTATCCGTCATATAGAAAGAGATGCCAGTACGGAACGCGCCAGTATACATAAAGTTGAGGTTAGCGGTAGAACCACCCATAGAAGATACATCAAATGCCGGTGTGAAGAAATCATCA
>JAFDXS010000378.1 GCA_018267795.1 Bacteroidota bacterium
AATCAAAGAATATTGCTTGGTGATACGGCGCGATTAGCTGAGAAATTTGACAACCTGTTCCTGTTTTACAAGAATATTCTCAATCGTGTAGGTTGGGATAAGTACGAAACACTTGATCTGCGTTTTAAAGACCAGGTTGTAGCCTCGCCGGCATTGCCATGGAAGGCACCGGTTGATAAAGCTATGAGTAATATGAATTGGGTGAAGAGCATAATAGATATGGGTGCTAAAAAGGAAGGGGTATCAGACACAGGTGCGAAAGTTGCAACGCCATTGCATGTTGCAGCAGCAGTGAAAACGGCGAAGCCGCAGCAAATGGCATCTGTAAAGCAAGTTAAGGCAGCAGATAAAAAGCAGGTAATTAAAACAGTAAATAAATCGAATAGTAAACAAAAGAGAAACAAATAAAACTTATCACTTAGGGGAAAGTATTTAACCTTTTTTAAAACACAACGCAATATGAGCAAAAAAGAACAACCAATTATTGTCGGCCTGGACATCGGCACTACGAAAGTGGTTGCCATTGCAGGAAGAAAAAACGAGTTTGGTAAGCTGGAGGTGCTTGGTTTCGGGCGTGCAGAATCGGCTGGTGTCAGCCACGGTGTAGTCCTGAATATTGAGCAATGTATCCGCTCTATCGAACAGGCAATTGAAAAATGTTTGCAGTCTAATCCTAACCTTGAAGTAAAAGAGGTGTACGTAGGTATTGCTGGTCAGCACATCAAGAGCCTTCAAACGCGCGGCGATCGCGTCCGTGTGAAGGTAGAAGAAGAAATAAGCAAAGAAGATATTGACCTGCTGGTTAGGGATCAGTACAAGACCTATATACCGGCAGGCGACCAGATAATAGATATTATACCGCAGGAGTTTACAGTTGACAGCACGTCTTATGTAATAGATCCTATTGGTATGAGTGGTGTAAAGATTGGAGCAAACTTCCATATCATCACCGGCGACAGGAATGCTATCCGCAATATTAAACGTTGCGTGGATAAGGCAAACCTCAATACAAGAGATCTTGTATTACAGCCATTGGCATCAGCTGCGGCTGTAATGAATGAAGAAGATCTTGAAGCCGGTGTAGCAATAGTAGATATCGGTGGTGGTACTACAGACATGGCAGTATTCTATGACGGTATTCTGAAACATACAGCTGTTATACCTTACGCGGGTGTAAACATTACAAATGATATCCGTAATGGCCTTGGTGTGTTACGTGCGCAGGCAGAGCAGATGAAAGTGCAATTTGGTACTGCACTGGCTGATGAAGCTAATGCTAATGCATACATCACAATACCTGGTCTGCGTGGCTTACCACCAAAGGAAATTTCTGTAAAGAACCTGGCACACATCATCCAGGCCCGCATGCAGGAAATTTTGGACTACGTGGTATATCATCTCAAGCAAGTAGATCTTGATAAGCGTTTGTACGGTGGTATCATACTTACCGGCGGAGGTGCACAGTTAAAACATATTATACAGCTAACTGAATATATAACAGGCCTTGGCGCACGCATCGGCTATCCTAATGAGCACCTGGCTGGTGGTCATGCCGATCAGCTGATGAATCCGATGTACGCAACCTGTATTGGTCTCATACTACGCGGCTACCATGATTTTGAAAATGGTCGTATGCGTTTTGTAGGCGAAGGCGGTAATTATATCCATATTCCTGAAGAGCAGGCGGAAACCATTGTTGAGGCAAAAGAAGAAACTGCACAACCAATGATAACTGAAGAAGAAAATGAAGCAATGCAGCACAAAAACAGGAAGCGTAACGAAAATCTAAAACGATTGTTCGATGGGCTGAAAGGAAAGTTCATGCGCATTTTCGAAGAGGTTGAAGACGAGGAAATTGAATAAACTTTTGAACATAAATATTAGCACCCACACACAACTTGAAATATTTATTTAAAAAGAATTACTAACCCAGAATAAAAACAAATCTTATGATACATTTCGAAATTCCAAAGAACCAGTCGTCTATAATCAAGGTGATAGGTGTAGGCGGTGGCGGTAGCAATGCTGTAAATTACATGCACGATCTTGGTATTGATGGCGTTGACTTTGTAGTATGCAACACAGACTCTCAGGCATTGGCTTTAAGCCCGGTGTCTAATAAAGTGCAGCTCGGCCCGCACCTTACACAAGGGCTTGGTGCAGGAGCTAATCCTGAAATTGGCAAGCAGGCAAGTGAAGAATCTCTTGAAGACATTACTAAGATACTGAAGGTAAATACACGTATGGCCTTCATCACTGCCGGTATGGGCGGTGGTACCGGTACAGGTGGTGGCCCGGTAGTTGCTAAAATATGCCGCGAGTTAGGAATACTAACTGTAGGTATTGTTACCACGCCATTTACTTATGAAGGTCGTAAACGTATGAAGCAGGCACAGGAAGGTATTGACCGCATGCGCGAGCATGTAGATACCATTCTTATTATCTCTAACGATAAGTTGCGCCAGCAATTTGGCAATCTGCCGTTCACGCAGGCTTTTGCTAAGGCTGATGATATATTGGCTACCGCTGCAAAATGTATTACTGATGTGATCACCACTACAGGTCAAATAAATGTTGACTTTGCAGATGTTTGTACTGTAATGAAAAATGGTGGTGTTGCTATTCTTGGTAGCGCATCAGTATCTGGTGAAAACCGCGCATTGCATGCAGTAGAGCAGGCATTAAATTCTCCATTGCTGAATGATAATGACATACGCGGTGCCAAATGGTTATTACTGAATATCACATCTGCAGCAGGTGAGTTTGAACATACTATGGATGAAGCAGAAGCTATCCAGGCCTATGTACAGCAACAAGCTGGTGACTATTGCGATGTTATATTAGGTATGGGTCATGATCCAAATCTCGGAGATAAAATATCTGTTACAGTTATAGCTACAGGTTTTAATCATAAGGAGCTGAATGTAGAGATGCCTGCAAAAAACAATGAACCTGAAAAGATCATTGTAAAGCTTGGCGAAACTGCACCTGCTGAAGTGAAAGCTAATACAGAAAGTGCGAATGCATCTCCTGAAAAAGTTACCAGCTACCTTAATCCTGTATTGGTAGAAATGCCGGCTACTAAATCTCCGCTTATGGATATTAAGCCAGCATTCCCTGCAGCTGCAGAGCAGCCTAAAGAAAGCTTTGTACTGGAAACGCCAAAAGAAACCGTAGAGGAAAATGTTGTTACAAACA
>JAFDXS010000379.1 GCA_018267795.1 Bacteroidota bacterium
ATAAGTGCCCGGGATGTGGACAAAAAATGAAATTTGAAAGCAACAATGGCGGAGGCATAAACTATGCGCTTACCGTTATGCTATTCTTTCTCAACCTGCTATGGTATTGGCCTATTTTCGGGCTTTCCTATAAAGACAACAGCATTTTTTATTACCTGGCTACCAGCATAGCAGTAGTTGTTATAGCGCAGCCCTGGCTCATGCGTCTTTCGCGTATCATATACCTTTACTTATTTATCAAGTTCGGTAGTGTTACAGAGGACTACGAGAAATTCTAATAAGGAAGACAACTATTTACGTAGGCTTACTACATAAGCTACCAGGTGCGCCATATCGCTATCAGGGATTGCATCTTTAAACATAGGCATATTACCCCTGCCGTTATCTATTGTCAGCACTATTGCCGGACTGTCTATTCTGCTCATCTGCAAGTTTGCTGCGTTTTCATTACGCGCATTACCATATATACCATGGCATACTACGCAGCGCTCTTCAAATATCTGCTTCCCCCTATCCGTTTTTGCCAGTGTATCTGTACCATTTTGCTGTGTTTGTGTGTACACTTTAGTAGTGCTTTCCCCGCCGTTACATGCTATTAAGTTTAGCGATGCAATTAAGCAAAAAGGAATTATGAACGGTTTCATAACTGCATAATTTGTGCTTTATTAAATAATATTTCTCTAATACGCGCTATCAGGATATTTACCCTTGCCTGTATCCATTTGTTTTACCGGGGCATTATCCGGTCCGTTAGTATAGCTGCTTGTATCTGTTTTCATCGTATCTACGGGCACTTTAGAGATAGCTGCAGAGTCCTCATTTATTTTATCCGCGTAGTTTTTCCCATTTCCGCAGGATGAAAGGATGACAAACAGAGTTATGATAATACACGTTCTCATAATAAAAATAATGTAGTACGCCCAATGGTTATAAATACTATGCCTATAGCATAAAAACATTCTTATGCTTAATTTCATGCTTATAAAATATAACCCACTATGGCCGAAAAAGATCCGCGTATAGATGCCTATATCGCAAAGTCTGCAGATTTTGCAAAACCAATCCTTACACATTTAAGAGACCTGATACATGCTGTTTGCCCCGACGTAAAAGAAAACATTAAATGGTCTGTTCCTCATTTTGATTGTTATGATGCGCCTTTATGCAGTGTAGCGGCATTCAAAAACCACTGCGCTATCAACTTATGGAAGGCTGCCCTCATCCCCGATCGTCACAATGTATTTGGAGAAAAAGAAGCTGCAGGCCAATTTGGGAAAATAACCTCGCTTAAAGATTTGCCTGCTGATAAAATAATGATAGAATATCTTAAAGAAGCGGTAAGACTTAATAAAGAAGGTGTAAAGCTAACTAAACCAAAGAGTACCGAAAAGAAGGAACTAATAATGCCGGAAGCACTAATTAAATCTTTGGCAAAAAACAAAAAAGCACAACAGGCCTTTGAAGCCCTGAGCTACAGCCATAAAAAAGAATATATTGATTGGATAACAGAAGCTAAAACTGAAGATACGCGCACGAAACGAATTGCTACTACAATGGAATGGGTAACAGAAGGGAAATCCAGGAACTGGAAGTATGAAAAGAAAAAATAACCGCATTTGACACGCGAGGAAACAATAGCAAAGCTGGAAAAGTTCAGGCTGGTAGATAAATACACTGCCTTCATGGAGTTGCAACCTGCTGTAATATTCTCTACCTACGACCACCGCGAAATAATAAATGACATACTTAATGCCTGTAGCAGAGACCTCTTGCAGCTATACAGGCCTACCGAGCTAAAGCCTAAAAAATCCCTGATGAAAAAGGCATTTGTAAGCTGTATGACAGAGATAACCAAAGCGAGCGTAAGTACCGAAGACAAAGAATTTGCCTATGATATATGCTGGCGCCTGGCAGAGATGATTGGTGCAGATATGCGCAGAAATACCGGCAATAGAAAATGGGGCTACAAAAAAGGTGGAAGTAATTGATTATTAATACAAATTAATAATGTCATTAAATTTATATTACTATATTTAATAACCCAATGCACTGACACGAATTCCGGACGATGTATTGTATGTATGATAACAGATGAAAATTCTAATTCAAAATACAATAGGATGAAAACGAAAGAACTGTATCAGAAGATAAAAATAAAGGCCAGCCCTGCGAAAGTTTACAATGCTTTTATGAACGAGAAACAACACCAGGCTTTTACAGGACAGCTGGCAAAAATAGAAAACAAAAAAGACGGCAAATTTGCTACTTGTGGCGACCAAAACTATGGCTACACGATATTCCTGGACAAAGGCAAAAGAATAATACAGGCCTGGACGCTAAAAGACTTTCCTGATAACCGGTATTCAATTATAGACATAACACTGAATGAAACCAACAAAGGCTATACAGAATTAAATTTCCACCAGAGTGGCATACCTGATGAATTTCTAAAGCATTTAAAGAACGGATGGAAAGCTGTATATTGGAAGCCATTAAAGGCCTATTTGGAAAAAGGAATTAAACAACCATTAAAACAATAAACCAGGCTAATAATACTAAATCACTATAACCATGATAAAGACTTCTGTTGGAGAACTGAAATTATCTCCTATAAAAGAGGAAGGCAAATTTGTTTTTTTTAATGATTTTATCACTATCAATGGCAAGGTATCTAAAGGTGATAAAATAAAGATCTTTGTTGACAGCTATATGCCTGAAAATGGCAAACATACCATTAAAGCAGGCACACCAAGCGCAGAGCTAATAGTACGTGGCGAAGAGGTTAGGCACAATAGCACAGACGCACCTGCCACTGTGGAGGATTATTACAACCAGGTGTCGGAGCTTTATAAACAACAGTTTTACTTCGGCAAAAAAGTATAGCAGTTGTTGGCATGATTCAGTAGTTGTTCCTATATGCGTGTTTCATTTTTTCCGGCCATCATTTTTACCTTCATTATTTGCAGTGCTAATTACCAAATAGCAATTGCCCAGGGCAGCACTAATACAGCTGAGCTACAGCACATAAATGGCAATACTAACCTTGGCAAATATCTGAATGCAAAAAAATGGAATACCCTCTTTCCTAATAGGTACGGCATGAAAAATGGCAAGCCTGTAGCCGGCGAAAAAGATCTCTATTCTTTTCAGGCATTCATGCAGGCTGCTAAAAAATTCCCACAGTTTTTA
>JAFDXS010000037.1 GCA_018267795.1 Bacteroidota bacterium
TAGCTTATGGTCTATTTCATGATCACGTTCAAATTCGGCAACCAGCACAGCATCGTGCTTCTCTGCCATAGGCAAAAGATGGCAATCTTCATTGTGAGCATGCTCCTCGAATAAATCTAGTACCAGCAGTACCTGTTCAATTGTTGCTGAGGCTTTAGCGAGTGCAAAATCTGTTCTTTGAATGTCAACAGCTGTAGAATAAAGCATGTTGCGAAGACCTTTGTGAATTTGATTAAAAATGTTGTAGCGAGTTTCTGACATAATTTTAGTTTAATTTTTATGCAAAACTATTTCCGCTATATCTCATAAAATTGAATAAAACCGCCAACTTTCTATTCTTGGCTTTATAGTTAAATAGGTTAGCAAATTGGGCAGGAAAAATTGAATAATTTAGTTACAAATAATCTTTAACTGCGGAACATAACGCTGTTTTAGACATTTTGTATTTTTACCGGGACTACTTCCGCTGCAGATATTGAATAATAAAAAAAGATAAGGCATGGCTACTACTTTTAAAAAACATAACCCTTCACTCAAAACGAATAATGATACCGGTTTTGGCAGTAACGCCAATGATTATGGCGGCAGGTTTATAAATAAAGATGGCTCTTTCAATCTGCGTCGCGAGGGCATGCCTTTTCTTCGCAACATTAGCATTTATCAGAAGTTGCTAAATCTTCCTATTTCTAAGTTTATTGGTGCCATCATCCTTTTTTATATTACCGCCAATCTCCTGTTCACTACTATTTATCTCATTATTGGTGCAAACCAGCTTCAGGGCATTAATGCAGTAGACGCATGGACAACATTTAAGCAGGTCTTTTATTTCAGTACAGAAACTTTTACTACTGTAGGTTACGGCAGAGTAAATCCCCTTGGCGATGCTGCTAATATTGTTGCTTCATTTGAAGCCTTGTCAGGTTTCTTATCCTTTGCTATAGCTACAGGTCTTATTTATGGGCGTTTTGCAAAACCTAAATCATATTTGCTCTTTAGCGACAAAGCGCTGATAAGTCCTCACCAGGACAAAACAGCTCTTATGTTCCGCTTTGTCACCTATAAAGACAATCATACATTAACCAATGTGGAAATAAAGGTTAACATAGCATTGAGAATAGAAAACAATGGCCACTCGACCTATAATTTTTATGATCTGGCATTAGAACGCTACAAGGTCGATAACCTGCCCATGAACTGGACAGTGGTGCATACTATTGATGAAAACAGCCCGCTCTATGGCTTTACAGAAGAAGATATGGTTGCTGCAGATGTGGAATTATATGTACTAGTCACTGCATTTGACGAAGTATTCTCCACCCCGGTTCTTCGCCGTACATCATATACGTATAAAGAAATGATGTTTGATGCTAAGTTTGTGCCTATGTACCGCGAGAGCGACGATGGCAGAACTACCATATTAGAAATGCACAAACTAAATGAGGTTAAAATTTTAAAGCACAGAAACTAATAGCTTCTATATAATTATCTTACTAAGGTTACATCACCCTTCCTGAATATTTGCTTGTCCTTTGTTCCTGCTGTAAGCTCTACCAGGTACATGTAATCTCCTATTTCCTGTGGTACTCCCTGAAAAGTGCCATCCCAACCTTCGGAAGGCGAATAGCTCATCCATACCATTTGTCCCCAGCGGTTATATATTTTTAGCATAAACCTGGAGACATTACAGCCAGGCTGTATTATGGGCCTGAAGAGATCATTCTTTCCATCTCCGTTTGGTGAAAACACTGATGGCATATTAAAGGCACATTCGCATAGCTGCTTACTTACGCTGATGCTATCACTGAATAGACATGGACCGTCTGTCACCATTACCCAATATCTGCCCGTATCCTCCACCATGAGCGAAGTATTATAACTGCCATTACTCCATATTGCAGTGGCACCATCCGGTACATTGGCCTGTAACGACAATTGTATAGGTTGATCAGCGCAAATAATAGTATCAGTACCCAAATCCTGCTTCGCATCTATATAGGCAATATTTACGGCTGCTGAATCTTCACAACCATCCCTGCTCACCGTTACTGAATAATGGCCTGTTTTCGTCACTGTATAAAAGCTATCCCTGCTGCCGCTTTGCCATCGGTAGTCTACACCCGGTACAGATACACGAAGTACATAGGGAAATGGAGGCATACAGAATGTAGTATCATTTCCCAGATCGAAAGAAACATCATTATACTTCACAACAAAAGTATCTACCGTTACAGTGCAATAAGAAACCGACCGCACAAAATATTTGCCTCCATTTCTTACTGTGATAACAGAATCAATACTGCCCGTATTCCATAACCAATTATAGCCTGCAGGTGCATGAAGCGTTATTTGACCAGCGCCGGGTATGCACATGCTGGTATCGGTCAGCTTGTACAAGGTATCTGGCGGCAGGGGCTTTACAAAGTTAGTACCCAGGCTTTGCGCAAGTCCCATATAGCTTACCGCCGGAAAGTATATAGCATTATTCACATAGTTGCATGCCGTGCCGCGCAGGTTAGGGCTGTTGATGCAGCCAATATATTGCGACATGCCTGTGCTGTCAGCATTTGCAGTACAGTATATTTTACCATCGGGGCCTGCCCTTATTTCGCCTGCCGCACCACATGCGGGCGCACATAGATCAAAGCTATCGATAATAGGTACCTGGGATGCTACGATGGCAGCAGGAGTGGAAAGCGTGATATCATATTGTACTAATGCGCTGTTAGGATAAGTTGGACCATATTGCGAAACATACAGCTTTGTATTATCCGGAGAAAAGCACACTGATTGATCAAGCCCCAAAGTATCAAGCATAATAGCATTAGAAGCCTTGCCTGTTGCAGGGTCGAAATCACACATCTCCGCACCCAATGGTGGATTAAATAAAATGTTTTGATCGGTTAAGGCTATTTTCTTTCTATTGGGAGAAACTGCCATTTCCCCATTGCTGTAAGAGCCCAAAGAAGTAAAAGTGCCTGCATTAGACAATACAGGTGTAGTATTAACGCCACTTGCGGTAATGTCATAAGCTTTAAAAGTAGTAGAAGTTCTGGAGTGGACTAACAGCCAGATATTACAATTGTCGCCCGGCACAGCAGCCATGGCGCAGTCAAGAGCCGAATCGAGATGTACATGGGCTTTTCCGGATACCACATCTCCAAGCCCACCATTCAAGCTCATATCTACTATAGAATAATTTAGCCGGAAATCCCATCCTCCTGAGCCCGAGATAAAAGCCGAGCTTCCCGACATTACGAAAACATAGTACTGCTGGGGATTATTCAATACAGGTAAAATTATAACGCCCTGTGGCGCATTATAAGATAATACAGTAGTATCATCAGCAGCAGGATATCCCTTTCTCCATGCAGATGTAGTACAGGTAGGCATGGGGTTGCCCTTGCGATCCCATATGGTATCTGTATTGGTATAAAAAAGCAGTTGTCCGTTTACATCACATACACTCGCAACTGCATTTATTGCCACCCATGGCACCTTTGAAGTGATAGCGGTAGGGGCTGGGCCATTGAAGTCTAAACCGTAATACGGCGGAAACATCCAAACGTTATTTTCCTTTTGAGCATGAAGTACAGGGGTTAGGAACAAAAAAAATATGATGGTTAGCTGTAATACTTTTTTCATTTAGCAGTAATGTTTAATGCCCATTAGACCAACTCCAAAATTACATTGACACATATTGCTAAACATGGTGGTAACTACTCATTTTTAAAAATGGTATTTACTACTTAGATTTATAGAAATCTCCAAATTCATACTGTAAATATTGCATGACTAGCGTAAGCCATAATATACGAATGGAGGCATTTCTAATGCTTTTACTGGTAGGCCTACCAATATTGTCTGCATATGCACAGGAAAAAAGCTATATCCCAGATAATTATGAATTGAAAAATTTCAAAACCGATACCGCTGAAATAAACCGGCTTATACTGCAGTCGCAAAATACATCTACAGACAGCAGTATTGTGTTTTTGCAAACCGCATATAAAAAAAGCATACTGGCTAAATATAACTATGGCGCAGCTCAATCGTTATTAGGATTGGGCGTAATGTATGGTCATAGCGGTGCCTATGATTCAAGTCTTAATTATTACAAACGGGCGTATTATTATTGTTATAACTGTCCTGAAAAACAATTTAGAGTATTGCTATGGCAGGATATGGCATCTTCCTATGCCCGGAGTGGTAATCGTAACATTGCTTTCATTTGCTTATATAAAGCCTTAGAGGAAATAAAAAACAATGACCTGCAGAACAACCGCACCCTTACTGCTACTATTTATCTCAATATTGCTACAATGCTTACTGCAGATGGCCAGGATAATAAAGCGCTGTATTATTTGCGGAAGGCAGAAGCATTGGTAAAGAATCGAAATATTTATCTCCCGCTGCTATACCTGAACATGGCCAATGCATACCATGCAAGCAATATAGATTCTTACCTGGTCTATAGCAAAAAGGAGCTGGCCTTAGGTAAGAAATATGGTAGCAGGGAAATTAGTATGCTGGCGTATTTTTCAATAGGGGATGCATATGTTGACAGTAAAATACCTGCAAAAGGAATTCAATATATTGATAGTGGTATAGCCCTCGTTACTACAAGTACCAATCCTGTACATATAGTACAATACAATGCCCGCCTTGGTGAAGCATATTATCAACTGGGAAATTTTAAACGAGCCAAATACTTTTTAGATATAGCAGGCAGTGAAGGGAAAAGGCTTGGGCTGACTGATGATGAACGTTTTTACATTGACACTACGCTTGCTGCCATTTATACACGTGAAGGAAATTTTCAAAAGGCACTTGAGAAACAGCAGGAATATTCAAAGAGTCATGACAGTTTCCTCAAAGCGCAGAAGGACAGCCTTATTAACAAGCTGGAAGTGACTTACCGCACAGCAGAGAAAGACAAAGAAATAGCATCGCAACTGGAAGGCATAAAGCATAGGAACTCCTTAATAATTGTAGTTTCAATAATTGCCTGCTTACTTGTTATGCTTATTGTAAGCATGTACTTTATTACTAAAAACAGGAAACAACTACAGGAAGAAAAAATCTTAAACCTGGAGCAGGAGAAAAAAATAACAGAACTGAAAGGCATGCTGCAGGGCGAAGAAAAAGAACGCAAACGCCTTGCCAGGGAGCTGCACGATGGCATCATGGGTCAGCTATCAGCTGTCAAACTAAGTCTTAGTTTTCTTAAGCGGAAATATAGTGTGCTTAATAATGCAAATGATTTCAGCGAGGTATTATCTAATCTTGACGAGGCTGCAAAAGACTTACGCAATACCGCACATAACTTAATGCCGGCTACGCTCTCTTATCACGGACTTGGTGCAGCATTGCATACATTCTGCGACAAAATAAATCAAAGCAACGAACTGCAAATTCATTTTTACATGTATGGCGAGCTGCCAAAGCTGCAATCTTATTTTGAGCTATCCATATATAGAATAGTGCAGGAGCTGATACAGAACATTATTAAACATGCTAAAGCCACTGAAGCGCTTCTTCAAATAAATTTCTTTGATGAGCAGCTTACTATTACTATTGAAGACAACGGAAGCGGCTTTAATACCGAAACTGTAGATAAAGCTGCAGGTCTGGGCTTAACTAATGTAAGAGAGCGGATTAGTGCCTTTCATGGTACATTCACTATAGGCAGGCGCAATGAGGGTGGCACGGCCATAGAAATAGTATTTGATACAAACTACATGAAAAACGAAGAATCCTATGTCAATAAAAGTAGCAATAACGGATGATCACCCATTAATAATAAAGGGAGTAAAAGATGTAATTAATGCCAATCCTCAATTTGAGTTATGCGGCGTTTATTCATCAGGTGCAGATTTGCTGAATGGATTACTGCAACAAGTACCTGATGTATTGCTCCTAGACATACAGCTTCCTGACAAAATGGGAAATGAATTATCCCGTATTGTAAATAAGCGATATCCTCAAATAGCAATCCTGGCACTTACCAATATGGATACTATTTACTACTTAAAAGAAATGCTGCAGCATGGCTGCATGGGTTACCTTACCAAACATACAGACGAGGCAATACTTACACAAGCTATAATGCAGGTATATAATGGCGAGCAATTCATAGAAGATGGCCTTAAGGAACAATTAGCTGATAGTATTCTCCAAAAAAGGAATCAATTAAAATCCCCGCAGCTTACCCAAAGGGAAAAAGAAATATTACAGCTGATAGCGCGGGAATATACCAATCAGCAGATTGCTGATAAATTATTTATTGCCTTGCGAACAGTAGAAAACCACCGACTAAGTATCTCTCAGAAGCTGAACAGTAAAAATACCGCAGGTCTTATAAAGACCGCATTACGCATGGGGTTAATAGAGCCATAATCCTTATTTCCAGTATAGTATCATTTTGCCTCCGGATGCTGACGACCTCTGTCTAGGCTTTCACTTACGCATTTATTTTTTTGGAATAAAATATTACATTTGATAAAACTAAAAGTTATATTAAATGAGATATTTCAAACTAATAGTTACATTCACCTTAACGCTTTTCTTGTTTTGCACATATATGGCAGCTGCCCAGGATTGTAGTGTGGACAGTCTTAAGACTAATAAATTATATATATCGACGGGAATTGGCGCTAATGCAGTTTCCGATTCTGTATTACTTGCAGGTGGATATGGCGGCAATAGCGGTTATCCTACACCCAATAATAATATTGATACCTTTTGGTCTGTTTCAAAATTAAGTTCGAACTATAATCCAAGAGCTACCTCCTCAGGCCTGTATTTTACCTATACAGGCACCTACCTCACTGCAGGCGGAAACCCATATGTAATGGCAGATACCAGCGATCCATTGTATGGCTATTGGGCTGCCTTTGGTCCGGGTGGCACTTGCATCAGCACACCGGGCAGCAGTGGCTGGGTAACCAACTGGATATCTGTTTATATGGATGCCGGCGGACAAAATGCAAACATTGTCAATGCCACAAATGATGGCTATGCTTTTGACCGCTGTTTTTACGTATGCACACAAGATTCTCTAAGCTTCCATATGCAACTACTTGCAGATGACATAATAGATAGTGTACTGGTAGATACTAATCATCTTTACATAACGCCCAGCACCAGCATTTCAAGTAGCTTTTATTGCAGCGCCATTGTTACCATAGACAAAAAACTAAAGGTTACCGCAGGAAGGCATATAGTAAGGGTTTGGATAAGGGACAATGCCGGTGGGCATATTGGTCTGAATGTTTATGGCACTATTGCATCTTCAGGCAGTATCGGATCAAATGGCAAAACTCTATTTAAAAGCAAGTATGATAGCAAATGCAGCGGTAATCACCTGACAAATGGCAATACTTACGTGCCTAATACCAACGGCAGACACGAAATAAATATCTCTCCTAACCCAAGCAATGGTGATTTCAATATATTCTTGTCGGATAATACTATTGAGTCTTCAATGGAGGTGTACGATTATAGTGGTAGAAACATAATGAACCGGACATTACAAGGGGGCAATAATAATATTCATTTAAATGTAAGTCCTGGCATTTACTTATTGCGAATAACAAATAGAGCTGGCGTTATTGTTAAAAAAATTGTGATACAGTAAATAGAAAAACAATAAATTAAAAAAACGGATGCGCATATGCACATCCGTTTTTTATTATCGTTTCCTGCCTGCAATAGTATGCCTCGCATAATTGCATTTACTTATTCCCAGGTGGGTCTCATTCCTAAATGATATATATCATATTGTGATTAAAACCTTTTTAAGACCTTTATTAATATTAAAAGTTCATTTTATGATGTCAAAAGAATCATTTTCTATTAATGGCGAGCATCTGCTAAAGAAAGTTAAAGAACTAATTGAGGAAGGAAACATAAGAAAAATAACCATTGCAGATAAGGCAGGGAAGGAAATAATGAGTTTCCCGCTTACGGTAGGCGTAGTAGGTGTATTACTTGCGCCTGTTTTTGCAGCTGTAGGCGCATTAGCAGCTATGATAGGCGAATGTACTATTACTGTGGAAAGAGAAGACAAAAATGCAAATGAAGAACCATAATCAAATCTTGTACAATGGGAAAAATAAATAAGGAGTGGCATCTGAAACATAAAATGCCCAAAAATCCTACGCAGGAAGAGCGAATAAAATGGCATATAGAACATAGCAAGCACTGTTCATGCCGGGCTATGCCTGCTAAGCTTGCAGAAGAGATTAAAAAGTCAGGTATAAAATAGCGATAGACTATCTTTACTGAATGAACATAAAGGAACTGCTTAACGACAAAACGCAAAAACCTAAAGAAAAAACGGAACTACTTAGCCGGGCTATTGTAACAGGAGAGATAAATATAGAAGTCCTACTGGATTTTGCAAAAGCAGCTAAAGACAGTGATAAAGCTACCTGCATAGAAGCTCTGGAATTTGCTACTAAAGAAAACGCTACGGTCGCTAATCGTGCAATATTTCAATTTGCCATTGCATCACTTTCGTCAAAGGCTCCGCGGGTAAAATGGGAGTCGGCAAAGGTAATTGGCAATACAGCCAAACTATTTGAAAAAGACCTGGGTGATGCAATTGCCGGTCTCCTGCAAAATACTGAAGATAAAGGCACTGTTGTGCGTTGGAGTGCAGCGTTTGCGCTGGGCGAAATAATAAAATTGAAAACTAAACACAATAAAGAACTTATACCCGCAACTGAAGCAATAATGGAAAGAGAAGAAAAAAACAGTATTAAGAAAATATACCAGGCTGCCTTTAAGAAGGCAAAGCTTTAGTTTTTTTATTGCCCAGCAATAAGAAATGTACAACCACAATTATAGTTACGACTGCTGAAGCAAGAAAAGTAACAGTAGGACCAAATTGATACCAAAGTAAGCCAGCCACACTACTGGCAATTAAAGTACAAATACTCTGAAAACTGGTAAATGTACCAATTGCTGTTGCGGTATCATTCCGATCTGCGATATTTGAGATCCAGGCTTTTGCAATACCTTCTGTAGCTGCCGCATATACACCATAAAGAAAAAATAGCAGAAGGAACACATACAGATTATTATTGAATGCCATACCTGCATACACTATAGCAAATACAGCCAGCCCGGCGACAAAAACATTCTTTAATCCCAGCTTGTCTGCTAATATACCCAGTGGATAAGAACACAGGGCATAAACGATATTATAAAAGATATACACACCAATTGTCATTGTATCTGAGTATCCTGCCGCTTTTATCTTCAGCAGTAGGAACACATCAGAGCTATTAAATAAGGTAAAAAGCAATAACCCTACTACCAGCTTCCTATACATTGCCGGGCTTTGCTTCCAGTATTTCAGAAAATCTAAAAAATAGGTTTTAACAGTCGTGGACCTTGGTTTTATATTTCGCTCTTTTATTAGGTATGTAAAGATGATAGCTGCTAGGCCAGGAAGAAATGCCAGGTAAAACAGTAACTTATAGTTCCCTGGATGATAGAACAGGAACAGCAATGCAATGGAAGGGCCAAGTACTGCACCTACAGTATCCATACTTCTATGAAAGCCGAATACCCTACCCTTTGTTGCGACCGTTGTTTCATCAGATAGTAATGCATCTCTGGCACCAGTACGCAATCCTTTGCCTAATCTATCTAATGTTCGTGCAGAAAACACCCATGCAGGAAAAGTAAAAATGGCCATCATAGGCTTGGAAATAGCACTAAGCAAATATCCCCAACGCACAAATGGCAGTCTGCGGCCAATGTTATCAGATAGCTTACCGAAGTAACCTTTACTAAGTCCTGCTACGGCCTCGGCAAAGCCTTCCAGCACGCCAATAAGTAAAATAGAAAAGTTAATGCTCTTTAAATATATAGGCATTACAGGATAGAGCATTTCGCTTGCTACATCTGTAAACAAGCTTATCAGCGACAATATCCATATGGTCCTTGTAATTACCCTCATTGCCATGCTAATATAACAGTTAATGGCAAACTATTTGTGAGTAGTTAATAAAACGTAGTATAATGAGCTCGGCATTTGTAAAGGAGAACGAAGAGCAATGGTTGCATGACGTAGCCCCTACCCTTAATGCACTTATCGTTTACCTGACCAGGGAAAACAATGGCATTCGCGTATATGAAAAGAGCAGCTATAAGGATGATAAAACAGGAAAAGAAAGACATATAATGAGCAATGGGCTTACCTACACCATAGGCACTGATGGCAAATGGTCAATAGTGTAGCCTATTTGATGCAATTAATATAATTTATATTTTGCTGCGAAATTATACCTGAATGAAAAAAGCCATTTTAAGTGCGGCAATATTTCTTTCATTATTTTCAGTCATTTCCTGCAAAAAGACTGATAGCAAAAAAGAAGACTTAATAGGCCACTGGCAGCAGGAATCTTACCCTGATAACAACCTGAACTTTAACAGTGACGGCACAGGTAATCAAATAGATCCTGCTTATGGCACTTTTAAATTTAATTGGTCTTTTACAGATAACGAAAATAGCATAGCACTATACGACGGTAATACTTATGTTGATACCTGGAAAATAAGAGAGCTCAACAGTGGGCGCTTTACTTTCCAGGATGAAAATGGCGGTTATATCTACACCTTCTTACGCTAAGCTTAGTAACCCTGACTTTGGCTGGTATTCTTCCTGTTTATATCTGAATCATGCCCTGTGTGATGCACGTTATTTGCCTTGGTGCCTGTGTCATTCAGGTTTGTTTTGTTTGTATCCTGATCATTTGCGGGATCATTTGGTGCTTAGGTAGC
>JAFDXS010000380.1 GCA_018267795.1 Bacteroidota bacterium
ATGCAGATTTCGGTGCAGTGATAAAACGCAGCCGCGGCGTTGCCGACAAAATGAGCAAAGGCGTACAATTCCTGATGCGCAAGAACAAGATAGATGTGATAATGGGTCAGGGCAAGCTGAACGCTAAAAAAGAAGTAGAAGTAACCGGTACAGACGGTAAAGTAACAGCATACCAGGCAAAGCATATTATCCTGGCTACAGGTGCACGTTCACGTCAGCTGCCTAACCTTCCTATCGATGGTAAGAACATTATTGGCTATCGCGAAGCAATGAACCTGCCGCAGCAGCCAAAATCTATGATAGTAGTAGGCTCGGGCGCTATAGGTGTTGAGTTCGCTTATTTCTACAATAGCATGGGCACGAAAGTGACTATAGTAGAATTCCTGCCTCGCATAGTGCCTGTGGAAGATGAAGATATATCTAAAGAACTGGAAAAAATATACAAGAAGAAAGGTATTACAGTAATGACCAATGCTTCTGTAGAAAAGGTAGAAGGCAATGGTAATGGCGTAAAAGCGACAGTAAAAACTGCTGATGGCAATATTACTCTTGAGGCAGATGTAGTACTCAGTGCCGTAGGTATCAGCTCTAATATTGAAAATATAGGTCTTGAAAGCTTAGGTATTAAAACCGATAAGGGCAAGGTACTGGTAGATAAATATTTCAAAACTAATGTTGAAGGTGTGTACGCTATAGGCGATATCACACCGGGCCAGGCATTGGCACACGTGGCATCTAAAGGCGGTATCATCTGCGTTGAGGCTATCGCTAATAAAGATGGCAAATACAAGCATATGCCTGAGCCGCTTGACTATGGCAATGTGCCAGGTTGTACTTACTGTGCGCCTGAAATCGCTTCTGTAGGTCTTACTGAAAAGCAGGCTAAAGATGCAGGCTATGAAGTGAAGGTTGGCAAGTTCCCATTTAGTGCTTCCGGTAAAGCAAGCGCAGCCGGTGCTATGGAAGGCTTTGTGAAAGTGGTATTTGATGCTAAATATGGCGAATGGCTAGGTACGCACATGATAGGTGCTAACGTTACCGAAATAATAGTAGAAACAGTAGTAGCCCGCAAGCTGGAAACCACATGGCAGGAAGTGCTGGATAGCATACACCCGCACCCGACTATGAGCGAAAGCGTAAAAGACGCTATAGAAGTAGCACTTGGCGAAGCAATTCACCTCTAGAATTTAGTAAGTACAGATAATAGAAAGGCTGCCCGTATAAGCAGCCTTTCACTTTTATATACTGCCCGGGTTATTTTTCTTTTTCCAGAAGTCGAATACTTCCCTGGCAGCCTCATCCGGTACATGCACCATCTTTATTTTTCTTTCATTCAAAGGCTTTTTAAGTTCATCATAAATGATAGTATCCTCGTAGCCCAGCGCTTTTGAGTCTTCTTTGGTATTGGCATAATATACAGTAGGTATGCAAGCCCAGTATATTGCAGCCATACACATAGGGCAGGGCTCTGCGGATGTGTATAGCTCGCAGCCCACCAGCTCAGGCGTTGCAAGGTTTTTGCAGGCATCTCTTATGGCCATTACCTCGGCATGGGCGGTAGGGTCATTAGTCGCCATCACATGGTTCCATCCTTTGCCTACTACCTTTCCATCCTTCACTATCACGCATCCAAATGGTCCGCCATCCAGGTGCTGTATAGCTTCTGCACTAAGCCTGGCTGCTTCCTGCATAAATTTATTATTGTCCTCGTTCATTGCTTAGGTCTTCGCCTTAATGCACTAAAAAAATCCTGCCTCAAGAGCTAAGGGCATAATTCTTATGTAGTAGCATTATGCTATATCTGTATTTCGCAAAAGATCACTAAAAAATAGCTCTATGAGAAGGATTATTACTGCCTTTATTTTACTGTTTTATAGCACTGCTATTCAAAACGCCCAGGCGCAGAATTGTTGTGTAAAGCATAGTGGCGAGTGGCAAACACTGGCCATGAGCAAAGCATTCAGGGAATCGCATGAACCGCCTGCTCCGTTTTCTTTCTTGTCAGAGAAAGGCTCAATGATACAGTTTGAATGCGTAGATGGTGCCAAAGGGAATGCATATTACGTACCTTCTGATGAGGCAACTGACAAAGTGCTCATCATATTCCACGAGTGGTGGGGTTTAAATGATTATATCAAGCGCGAAGCCGTAAGATGGCAAAAGCTTTTGGGGAATGTGGATGTGTATGCGGTAGATCTGTACGATGGTCAGGTAACTGATGACCCGGATATAGCCAGTAAACTGGCCAGCAGTCTTGATCCTAAAAGAGGAGAAGCTATTGTAAAAGGTATTATTGCCAAGGCTGGCAGGGATAAGCTTATCGGTACATTGGGCTGGTGTTTTGGTGGTGCATGGGCCTTTACCACATCTGTGTTTGCAGGCAACCAGGCTAAGGGTTGTGTTATGTATTACGGCTTCCCTGAGCAGGATAATAAGCGCATAAAGAAACTGCAGACAGACGTGCTCTATATATGGGGCTCGCAGGACCAATTCATAAAAAGGTATAACGTAGATCAGTTTGCCGATAAAGTAAAAGCAACGAATCACAAATTCGACCTGCATGTATTTGATGCAGTACACGCTTTTGCTAATCCCAGCAACCCTAAGTATCAGCCTTTGTATAGCACCCAGGCGCAGAACCTGGCTGTTGCTTTCCTAAAAGATAAAATGGCTTTGGAATAATTATAAACAGCTATTTTTTGTCAATTGAAAAAAACTTCCTAATCTTGCAGCCGAATGAACAACATGTCTAAACATATTATGTACTGTAAGTGGCTCCGCATCAGCGAAGGGTATGACATTTGTTAAACTAAAAAATAACACAATTCAATATACAAGCCCTTCGAGCAATCGAAGGGCTTTTTTTATCGGCAAACAAAAAGATTAATAAACACAGCAATGCAACTCATCAATAAGAAAATATGCATGGGGAAAGACATAGGCATTCACGGGAATGTCTTTGGAGGAATATTAATGTCCTGGATAGACGAAGCGGCTGCGGCCTTTGCCACCGAATATTGCTGCACGCCTAATATGGTAACGCTCAGGGTGGGGGAATTGATATTCAAGAAGCCGCTGAAGGTAGGTAATCACGTACGCATATATGGTGAGGTGGTGCATCTGGGCAATACTTCTGTTACCCTGAATATTGAATCACGCAAATTCAATGTATATAGTGGTGAGGAG
>JAFDXS010000381.1 GCA_018267795.1 Bacteroidota bacterium
AATGATGCGGCTCTTCACAGGCGAGCGATTGAATGAATGCGCAAGCAGTACATCAGAATGTAGCAAAGATGTCTCAACAAGCAATTGCTGGTAATAATTGGTATCAATGTCTGCTATCCTGTCTGCTTGGTATTCGTGTACCATCAGCAAGCGTTTACTATACAAATACACCAAAGGATGAAACCAGAAGGCAATGTTGCATAACTGCATCAGCAGCAAGTCTGCAAAGTGCCTCAATCTTCTGTGTTCTTCTTCATGTTGCACTATGGTCTTAAACTGCCGTGCATCATACTGTGCCATATCACTCACAAACAGGCAATTCAAAAATGAGAAAGGCCCATGCGATCTCCCCGTTTCAATAAACGTCCAGTCGCCATGCTTATGCTTATTTCCTTTGCTATAGTAACTCCAAATTTTCAATAAATCTGCCGCCAGTTGGAAGAATTTAAGCAAAGTTCCCAAAGCATAAAGTCCAATAATTATTGCAGGCCACGATAGATGGAATGGAGTAGTAGCTACTCCATTACCACTTGTATTAACTTGCGAAGTAGGGGTGCTTGAGATATTACTGCTATATAATTGAGGTGTAAGCGTTGTTGTAATAGTTTGTGTTCGCCAGCTAAACAATGGTAAGAATATGCCAAGCAGTAGTGTGCTGACAAGATAGACACGATTATAGGTGTGATAGTTTTCCCTGCGCAGGAAAATATCGAAGAGCAAAAGACTCATTGCCCATATAGCGGTAGTGTTTATAAGGTATTGCAGCATAGCTATTTCTTTTTGTCGTTATCAAGGCTTTTCAGCAGCTCGTTAAGTTCCTTCAGGTTCAGGTCCTCGCTCTGCACCAGGAAGCTCACTAACTTTTTAGGTGAGCCGCCAAAGTATTTTTCCATCAGGCTTTTCACGCCATGCTTGGCATAATCCTCTTTAGCTATTGTTGGAAAGTATTCATGTGTTTTGCCATAGGCCTTATGCCCCACAAAGCCCTTCTTCTCCAGTATGCGCACTACGGAGGATACTGTACTGTGCGGTATATCCGGGTCGCCAAGCTTTTCTATCACATCACGCACCAGGCAGCGGCCTAGCTCCCATATTATTTGCATTATCTCTTCTTCGGCTTTAGTAAGAGATGGTAACTGTTTGTTTCGCTTCATAACGTAATATTACGCCATGAAAATAATAAAACAAAATATTTTTTGTTAATGGCAAATTGCTATAATAAAAAAGGATGGCACCTTGCCATCCTTTTAAAATATTTTACCGGACTAATCTAATGAAATTCGACAAATGCAGTGTTTATCCTTCGAGTAGTAATATCCAAACCGTAAGGATGCATCGATGGTAGGTGTGGTTTTTATCGACATTAAATCTATCACTTTATTGTCCTTTATTATCTGCTGGCACATGGGATTATACACCATAAACTTTAGGTCATTGTGAACAGTATAGATAATTAATAAGTTGCCATTTCCTTTATCATAGCGTACATCCCATATTGCATAGGGTAGCCGCTTGCCCGAATGGTTCGGTTTCATTAAGTCTGATAAGCCATTAAAAATTGTATCATTAAATGGAATGGTGTAGGTCCGGTTATTTTCAAGATTCAGGAATCTGTTTGCGAATGGAAGAATAACAAAAGGGTAGGCTATTCTTGGCAATACCATGTTATAATTTATTCCGGTAGTGCTGTATTGCGGTGGCAAAGTATCATTTACATAATTACTAAAGCGGTAATGCTGATTGTGTAGTATAAATTTTGCCAGGTAGTAATTCTTGTTGTCTGCCGCTCTAATCATTGGTAGGTATAAGTCCCCATTCGGTGAAATAAAAAATGCATCTTCATTGACAGCGGCTTCACTTTTGTCAATAGGATAGATATCCATTAGCTTGTTTCCGGAATACTTATAAATAAACAGAACCTTGTTTGGTACAGAATCCTGTGACCCAGGTGTTATAGGCATGAAGTCATAACAAGTGCCCAAAAAATAGTTGACCTCTGCATCTGTTTTATAAGCTGCAGAAAACACTGGTCTTATTGTAGCATAGTATCTCCAGCTTTCCGGGTTTTGCAATCTACTCTTCATAATAGCTTGTTTTGCAAGATTATACGATAGCGCAAATGTGTCAACTGTAGCTCCATTATTATGCAGCTCGTAGTACTCATTATTCAAATTGTTTTCAATAAAAAATTGATCACTATTGATATAGTCAATCTTAAACCTCAGTGGTAAATAGAAATTGCATAACACTTCCTCATTATTGCTGGTATAGATGTTCTTTGCACTAGCGTCCAGTGCTTTTCTTATCTTACTGCTGTCAAGACCTTTTAGTATTCCTCTAAAAATTTCTTCACCTGAGCTGCCGAAAATAATAAATTCAGAGAAAGTCTGCTTGTTTAAATGATTATACAAGCTATCAGACCATAGTATTGGGTAGTGATATTCGCTTAACTGGTATTTCTTTTCTATAGCTGCTGAATCTTCTTTTAAAGATTTCTTCATTACAATTTTGATCGGAAAATTTAGTGATTGTGTATTCCTGATCCCATATTGGCAAAGAAAACAGTCATTCAAATCGAACTTGATATAACCCTTCTGTGCATGAGCATGCAAATAGCATATTGCTATGATAAACGTGAGTAATGATTTTTTCATATGGTGTTGATAATACACCTAAAATAAAAAAGCCGCCTCAAACAGAATGAGAGGCGGCAATCTTTTAACAGAAATATAGGAGGCTTACTTCTTACTGAGCACCATCTGCAACACCTCATCCATCTCAGTCACATAGTGAAACTTCACGCCCTTTATGTAGTCTTTGTTTATTTCCTCTACATCTTTTTCGTTCTGGCTGCACAGTATTATGTCTTTAATGCCGGCACGTTTTGCTGCAAGCACTTTTTCTTTAATACCGCCAACAGGTAACACCTGGCCGCGCAGTGTTATCTCACCCGTCATTGCAAAGTATGGTTTTATCTTGCGCCCTGTATAAGCAGATGCTAAAGCAGAAAGGATTGTAATGCCTGCACTTGGCCCATCTTTAGGTACAGCCCCTTCAGGCACGTGTATATGCGTTTCCGTTTCAGTAAACTTATCCGCAGGGATATTGTATTCAGCGGCATGAGCTTTCAGGTATGTAAGGGCCGTTGTT
>JAFDXS010000382.1 GCA_018267795.1 Bacteroidota bacterium
GTATCTATGAATTTGCTGGACTATAGGGTAAGCTCCCCACTGAAGGTATGGGAAACCTGCAATTCGCTTGCCGCAGAGATTGACACTTCATTATTAGGTTGCGAATTAATAGGCCTGATGCCACTGGAGTGTATGGTACAGGCAGGCACCTATGCCTATATGAAAGAACAGGAAGAAGTGCCTAATGACGAAGAAATGATAGTGCACAGGGCCATAGAATACCTCGGCTTTAAAAAAGTAAAGCCATTCGAAGCCCGTGAAAAAATACTGGAATATGCCCTGCGGGATGCAGGCCTGCTTGACTAAGGGCTTGCATTTTCCACTTTGGCTTTTCTTCGCGTTCTTTGCAGCAGATAGTTATGAAACAAAAGAGCGTATTTTATTATATATTTTCTGTGCTTAGGTTCCTGTTGTATCCATTTGCATTGCTATATGGGGCAATAGTATGGCTGAGAAACAAGCTTTACGATAGCAAATTTTTTTCTTCCATAGAGTTTAGCGTACCTGTTATATCTGTAGGCAATTTGTCTGTAGGGGGTACGGGTAAAACCCCGCATGTAGAATACCTTGTACGATTACTGCAATATCAATACCAGGTAGCCACTATGAGCCGCGGATATAAACGCCACACTCAAGGTTTTCTGATTGCAGACGCCAATGCTAACGCCCTGAGAATAGGCGACGAACCCATGCAATATCACATGAAGTATCCCGATCTGGTAGTCAGTGTAGCAGAAGAAAGGATTACCGGCATACCACTGCTATTGCAGCGCAGACCTGATATAGATGTAATATTGCTCGATGATGCATACCAGCATCGCTCCGTAAAGGCCGGTGTCAATATCCTGATAACCGACCATTCACGGCCTTTTTACAACGACTTTATATTGCCTTTAGGCCGATTAAGGGAAAAACGAAGTGCCTACAAACGTGCAGACGTAATAGTAGTATCGAAATGCCCGGCAGATATGAGCCTGTCTGCTGCAAAGGAAATGGAACAACACATAAACCCTCTGTCCAACCAGCAGGTGTTTTTCACTACTATACAATATCAGTCACCTTACGATCTGTTTACAAATGAAACGGTGGACTTGGAAAATGCAAATGCCATATTGGTATGTTGCATAGCTAATCCTGCACCGCTAATAAGCCATCTAAAAGAACAGGCTAAAGACGTGCACGAACTTTCTTATCCCGATCATCATTATTTCCTAAGCCGTGATCTGGAAGAAATAAAAGCGGCCTATGATAACTGGGCAGTAGAAGATAAAATAATAATTACTACAGAAAAAGACGCTGCAAGGCTTCACCTGCATGCCGAAAAGATAAGTGGCTGGAATATTCCTATAATAGTATTACCCATCGCGGTATCGGTTTTATTTAATAGACAACAGGATTTCGACCAGTTGGTGGCAGGCTACGTAGCTAAAGAAATAGCTGAAAATAATGAGGCTTTTGGCTTGCCCCCGGCTATAAATCCCGAACAATAATTGATTGGGCAATAGTTAAATTCTTAATAAGGAATAGCACCTGTTGGCGCGATGTTTAATTTACAAGTATCTTTATAACGATTAAAGAAGATACATGCGAGCTAAAAAGAAGAAGAAAAAAGAAACAGGCGGAGACATCTACACAGGTCGCCTGGATATAGCGAAAAACGGGATGGGATTTGTGATAGTAGAAGGATTGGAGCGCGATATCATGGTAAGACAAGATCACCTGGGTACTGCCCTTAGTGGCGATGAGGTAAAGGTAGAAGTAAGAGATTTTGAGAAAAGAGGCAGAAAAGAAGGGGTCATAAAGTCGGTGGTACACCGCAAGCAAACCGAATTCAGCGGGAAAATGCAGGTACATCCACACTTTGCATTTGTAATACCGGATAAGGATAATATGCCGGTGGATATATTTGTGCCGCTGCACCTGCTGAATGACGCAAAAAGTGGCGATCATGTAATAGTGCGTGTGGTAGAGTGGCCTGAAAAGGCTAAAAATCCGGTAGGCGAGGTGATAAGTGTGCTGACAAACGAATCAGTGAACGAGATAGCCATGCAGGGCATACTTATAGATAATGGCTTCCCCTTGCATTTCCCTGATGAGGTGCTGGAGCAGGCTGCACGCTTCCCCGAATACCTTGATAAAAAAGAATTGAAGAATAGAAAGGATATGCGCGATGTGCTAACCTTTACTATAGATCCTGTTGATGCAAAAGATTTTGATGATGCTATTTCTATCCGTCCTATTAAGGGTGGGGATTATGAAATAGGCGTACATATAGCAGATGTAAGTTACTACGTAGAAGCAGGCACAGATTTGGATAAGGAGGCCTACCGCAGGGCTACCAGCGTATATCTGCCGGACCGGGTACTTCCTATGTTGCCGGAAAGACTTTCTAATGAGCTATGCTCTCTGAGGCCAAATGAAGATAAATATGCATTTTCAGCTATTTTTCATATTAGTCCACAAGGAAAAATAAAATATCACTCGCTGGGAAGAACGGCCATACGCTCCGATCGCAGGTATAGCTATGAAGAAGTGCAGGAAATAATAGAAGGTGCAACTGGCGATAATAAAGACGAATTGCTCTTGCTGGATAAGATAGCTAAGGTACTGCGTGGCCAGCGCTTTAAAAAAGGCGCTATCAATTTCTCATCGCAGGAAGTAAGGTTTAAGCTGGACGAGAATGGCGTGCCGATAGGCATAGTAGTAAAAGAAAGCAAAGATGCGCACAAGCTGATAGAAGAGTTCATGCTGCTCGCTAATAGAACGGTAGCAGAGTATGTGTCTAAAATAAAAGTAAAAGATAAGCCGGTACCTTTCCCTTATCGTGTGCATGATGTGCCAAACGAAGAAAAGCTTAAGTTGTTTACCACCTTTGCACTTCGCTTCGGCCATACATTCGATATGGATACACCGCAGAGCATTGCAGCCTCCTTCAATGAAATGCTGCGGCTGGCAGAAGGTAAACCTGAACAGCATGTGCTGGAGAGCCTCGGCATCCGTACCATGTCTAAAGCAGTATATACCACTGAAAATATAGGCCACTACGGATTAGGCTTTGACAATTATTGTCATTTCACCTCACCTATACGCCGATACCCTGATGTACTAGCACACCGCATACTACAGGAATGCCTGGATAACGA